>JAIESH010000065.1 GCA_019746175.1 Candidatus Altimarinota bacterium | reverse complement strand
TGATTTGGCTTTATATACAGTAAAAACCCCTCCAATTGGAGGGGTTTTTATGAATGTATGTTTTCTGGTGCCCCCGACAAGAATCGAACTTGTGTCTAAGCCTTAGGAGTGCCTTGTTCTTCCACTAAACTACGGGGACTGATATAGTTGTCCAGATTGTATGAAAAAACAATGAATATGCAATAATATTGACACCTAATTCAAATCTACTATGCTAAAAGCAACTTTAGATAACAATCATGGAAATCCCTCGTCATAATTTCACAAAACTAGAAAAAAGAATTCATAGTCAAAATCAAATTACAGCAAATAATACACTTGCTCAGATTTTAAGAATTGTAATTCGAGAAAAAATAATGGATATATTTTCTTGAGAAAAAACAGATACTATTCAAAGATTTGCAGGCCAATATACTTGGCTAGATTCTTTTTATGAATCTTTTGAAGTTAATAAGAGTACTTGGCAATATAATATTGCACTATATCAATCAAATATTTGAGACAATTTTTTATTACGAGTGGAATATATATTTAGTTCTAGTGGATCATCTGTAAAAAAAACAGTGAATTATGCATTTTCTGATAGAATTCCATTTGATAATCTCCGTCGAAAAATCGAGCAATTAGACTGGATTGAAAAAGAACATGAATTGGAACATACAAAAGGATGTATTGTTCATGAATTGAATAATTTCTCAGATCCAGTAGATCTGATAGATATTATTTCTCGTTAAAAGTATTATTTTCTAGGAAATGCTTTTGATACTTCCTCAAATATAATTCTTGAGGTATCGGCGATGATTTTTGCATTTATATCAAAATCATCGCCTCGAGTAACTACACAGGCAAGATAAGGATATTGTTCATAATAGACAATTCCACAGTCGTGAAGTTGTTTTACATATTTTTTGGTAGCCTCATCATTGTAGCCACGTTCACCAAATTTATGTGATATGAGAACTTCACTTGGTATTCCTACTCTAAGTCATTTGTTAAAATCAGTTTCAGATAAAACTTTGAGTGCATATTCTGAACTTTCACGCTCAAGGTATGATGAATTATATAAGATTCGAAAAAACGTAGCCATATCTTTCACAGAAAGATAATCTTCTGGAGTTTTTATTCCTGGAACAGTAATACCAAGGTCTCTATTAATTTGAGAATAAAGATCTGTTGGTATAGCTTTTACAAGTGATCCCATCGCATGATTATCCGAGTACTTAATCATATGCTCTAGGAGAGTTTTTGTATCATATTCCTGATTTGTTGCTAGAACTTTTGATGGAGGAAAATAATGAGTAAAACTTGAATCTGAACTGATAGGCATTTTTTTATTCCAAATACTCGGATCTTTTTCGGCCCATTTGAGATAGGTAATAAAAATAGGCACCTTTAGGATACTTGCTGGTGAATAGTACTCATTTTCATTGATTCCAAACCAAGGCCCGTTGTTTAGATTTCTAAAATAAACTCCTACCTTTACAGAAGGATTTTTATTTATTACTTCTTCGTTGATTCTATTTATTGCAACTTCTTCAAATGGAATATATTTTTGTCGTTCTATCTTATTCTGAACTTCACATTCCAGAAGGGGATTAATAAATCTGTAGCCAGATTGTCGGATAGAGTGATCGGCTCAGAGTATTTGAGGATTACCTATAAGTATAAATATTCCCATTGTAGAAGTAACACCTATAATGCCACTCATAAGACAAAGTAGAATTATTTTTTTATGAGTTAAAATTTTCTTATATATAGACATAATAATTTGATATTATTCAGAGACTGTTTCGGTATGAATTGGCCTCATAAAAGGGAAGTACTGACATTCACGAGCGGTTTTATTTTCAAGAAATGCAAAGAATCTTTCACCAAATCCGAATCCACAGGTTGGTGGCATGCCATGCTCAAGCATTTCTACGAAGTCCCATTCAGGCATCATAGCCTCGTCATCACCCTTCGCGAGAAGTTCTTGTTGTGCTTCAAATCGGGCTCGTTGATCAAGAGGATCATTGAGTTCTGAGAATCCATTTCCTACTTCACTTCCTGCGATAATTGGCTGAAAACGTTCTACACGACCTGGATTTTTTGCACTTTTTTTCGCGAGTGGAGAGATAATCTCAGGATGATTCACGAGAAATGCTGGTCCAGTAATCTGCTTGCGTACATATTTCCAGAGAGTATCGGTGAGGCGTTCACGATTATCTCCTTCGTATTTGACACCAAGTTCCTTGAGTTTATTTCTCATTTCTTCGTCAGTTGCCGTAAGAAGATTGATTCCGGTTTTGGATTCAACCGCTTCAAGATAGTCAATTTTTGGCCAGTTTCCTGCAAGATCAAAGGTATGTCATTTGGCTGTAAATACAGTTTTCCCATAGACTTCCTTCGCAATAGTTTGATAGAGTTCTTGTACGAGTTGCATTCCGTCTTCGTAGTCGGCATATGCCCAATAGAATTCCATATTGGTGAATTCTTGGAGGTGTTCTGGACTAGATCCTTCGTTACGATAGGCACGTCCGATTTCAAATGTTTTTGGAAAGCCTCCAGCCATCAATCTCTTTTGCCAGAGTTCACCAACACAGATTCGCATAAAAACGTCCACGTCATAATCATTGTGATGAGTGGCGAATGGACGAGCTTCAGCTCCTCCTGTAGTATGTTCGATAGTTGGAGTCTCTACTTCAAGAAACCCTTTTCATTTCATTACATTACGAGTGACTTCCCAGAATTTGCTCTTACGATAGAACATTGCACGGAGTTCTTCATTCATTGCCATATCGAGATAGCGCTTACGGTAACGTTCTTCATCATTTTCGATTCCATGCCATTTTTCTGGAAGTGGACGAATCGCTTTGGTGAGAAATGTGAATTCTTTGGCAAATAGAGTAAGTTCTCACTTATGTGTATAGAATAATTCTCACTTAATTCCTACGAAATCTCCAAGATCAATGAGTTTTTCAGCGAATTTGTAAGCGGTAATAGTTTCTTCTGGGCTTGTAAGTTCGACTTTACTGTTGTTATCAACATTGATAGAACAATTATCTCGAGAAAAAAGTACCTGAATTTTGCTTGTACCATCAGTGATAGTTGCAAAACAAATCTTTCCAAAACTACGATGAAGTATCACACGTCCTGCAATAGCGATTTCATCATTAGGAGTAGCTATAACTTCTTCTACAGACCTAAATGAACTCGTAGCTCAGTTCTCTATATCAATATTGGATGTATATTCTTGAGTTATAGATGCAATTGGGCTTGTGGTATTGAACTTTGTAGCAAATGGATTTACACCAAGAGAACGAATACGATCGAGTTTTTTGATACGGTCAACGGTTTCTGTAGAATAAGTGGAGACTGACATAATAAAGTTTATAAAAAATCCCCTCCAATATATCAATAAGAGGGGAAAAGGCAAAAAATTAGAGAATTTTATGTATGAGTGCCGCAGTATCTTTTCCTATAAAACCAGCTCGGGAATTTCCGATTTTATCGAGAGCTCATTGTACTGTGATTATTTGAATGCTTCATTCGCTATTTTTTGGGAGTGAAAAAGGTGGAAATTGATCGAGTGAGATTTGTTGTGCTTCGCGGAGTGCTTCGCGATATTGAGTAGAAGTAGTTATCATAGTTATGTAATTGTAAAAATAAAAGTTTAGTAGAAAATGAAGTGATATTGAAAACAATGATTCTAAATTTGGTGCCAAATATTTTTTCCAAAAAAAATCCGCTCATGACTGAGCGGAAGATATTTTTGAAATTAGAGTATCATCAAAAAATCCGCTCAAAGAGAAGAATCTTAATGGTGATAATAGTAGAGCGTGAGAACATAATTTTTTTTAAAAAAACCTCCCCGATTTTTCGGAGAGGCTTGAAGTGTATATTTTTCACAACAAAGAACCTATCCGAGTGGAGAGATATTCTTAATCGTGATGATAGTTTGGAGCTGGTTCATGTCGAGAATTATATGAAGAGTGAGTGAATTGTCAAAAATTTTTAAGACCGCCACATTGGGCGGCCTTAAAATGGGGATTGCTACTACTTCCTATTTTTAGGGAATAGTATTCCAAGCACTTTGAAGTATGTTTTGATAATTGTCTACTGATAATTTGAGTTCAATTAGCAAACGATACATTCCTTTTTCAAAATCCGGGTATGAGACGTTCCAGGATTTTTTGGCTAACCTAACTGCTCCAGTTAACCAATCAATAGTGATTTCTGCTCCGTTTCCGAGAGCAGAATACAGCCTATGGTAAAGTTTAACTGTTTTTTTGTTTTTGTATGTCATATTCTATTTCTCCGAGTTTCATTTTTTCTGACCTACCAGCAGAATTCATGAATATTGGTTATTTATAAGTAGATCTTATGAAGATATATAATCATCTATTTTTGTCAATGTTTATCTATTTTTTTTTGATTCACTCACTACCATAATAAAAAATGGGCACTCTGCAATAGAGTTGCCCAAATAGATCAGATAACCTTGCCAGCTTACGCAGCAGGGTACCAGTTTTCTTGAAGAAGCTTGCGGTAACCAGCAAGGATTAATTTCTTTTGTTGGAGAACCCTCGAGAGGATTTTCCGAAAACTATAGAAACACAAATTGCTGTTTTTGGCAAGTTGCACCACCTGATTGATCCAGTTGCCAGTGATCTCATTGACTGCGTCGAGTTGTTGACGCAATTCCAGATGACGACGAACCTTGATCTGCTTGACTTCCGTGCCTTCTTCTACCACCGTTGACTCAACCATGACACCCCCGATTGGAATAATGTTTTTCGATCTACCAGCGAAAACCATGGATATTTGTATTGTATTTCAGTAGATCGAATTAGATTAGGGAATAATTTTATTTTGTCAATTTTTATGTAATATTTTGTAAAACATTTTCAATAAAGCCTTTACTATAATAAAAAATCCCCCTCTGGGGGATTTAAGACAAATGGTTTGAACGGCATTGGTCGAACGGAGTATAGCAAATAAATATTTGAAGTCAAACTTATCTCACGAAGATAAAATGAAGTATATAAAATATTAAACCAGCAAGCACAGTTGAAACTGGCAGAGTGAGTACCCAAGCCATTAGAATAGATTTAATTGTATCTCCTTGAAGTCCTCCTTTTCCATGTTCGTGTGCCATAGTACCAGCAACTCCAGATGAGAGAATGTGAGTGGTTGATACAGGAAGACCAAGATGAGATGCAGAACTGATTGTTGCAGCAGTCATAAGAGAAGCTACAGTTCCTTGTGCATAAGTGAGCTTGTCTTTACCTATTTTTTCACCAATTGTAATTACAATTCGTTTCCATCCAATCATGGTTCCAAGGCCAAGAGATATAGAAATCATTGCAATAATCCACCAAGGCGCATAATCAGTTACCGTAGAAATAGTGGCAATATTCGGAGCAATATCATCGAGATTCTTCATTTCTCATGCAGCACTTGCCTGTGGCACTAGTGAAAATTCTTTAGAGGCAATATTTTTATAATCTTTTTGGATTTTGAGAATATGTTTACGGATAGTAATTCTTTCAGTTAGAGGAATTTCTTCTTTTGTAATTACACTTTCAATATAGTTTATGCTATCTTTTGCTTCAAGTACTACTGCAGCATCTGTTTGAGATACTTTTGTGAGATCCAGATTATCTAGTCTATGTTGCACAACATCAACATTCTGTTTTACAAGTGCTAGATCCACATCTGGATTCATAGCAAAATATGCTGGAGCAAGTGAGATGAGAATGAGCATAGCAAGACCAACACCTTTTTGTCCGTCATTGGAACCATGTGCAAAACTTACAAATGCACTAGAACTTATGAGACTTGCTTTGATCCATGTTTTTGGAAATTTATTCCAGAATCTTCCAGGATGTTGAAAAAAATCATGATTTTTTACATAGAGATGAAGCACGTGCATGGCACCAAAAGCGAGTAAAAAACCAAATACAGGAGAAGCAAGAAGTGATTTTCCTGCATCAAGTACTTTTGTCCATGGAATACTCACTCCTGTCGGATCAAGCCAATACATCGCGAGTGATACTCCAAGAATTGAGCCAATAAGAGTATGTGAACTAGATGCAGGAATACCAAGGTACCATGTACCAAAATTCCAGATAATAGCAGCGAATAGAAGTGCTAATACTACACAAATTCCAAATGCAACGGGCTGATTAGCAATCATATCAAGTGGAAGAAGATGGATAATTCCCATGGCAACTGAAATACCACCCAGTGTTACACCAAGAAAGTTAAAAAAAGCAGCGAGCAGTACTGCTTTTTTGGCTGAAAGAGAATTAGTATAGATTACTGGTGCTACAGCGTTGGCTGTATCATGGAAACCATTTATAAATTCAAACGCACAAACGAGTAATAGGCAGAGTCCAAGAAGTAGATAGATTTCCATATAAGGGAATTAAATAAGTAGAATTTTGAGATCTTTATCTATGTTGTCACAATCTCTTAAAAAAAGCAAAGAAATAAATGTCATTATATATTTAATTAACAACAATGTTTTTTTTGCTTTTTCCTATATTTTCTATACCCTAATAAGTGATTCTATCATCTAAATGTATACAATTATGTGCTGAGTTTTTGGTTATATTGGAGATTCTGGGAAAGCTGCACCCGAAGTACTCGCAGGATTACAACGACTCGAATATCGTGGTTATGATAGTGCTGGACTCTGTGTGATTGATTCACACAAAAATATCCAAGTTATCAAAGCAGTTTGAAAGGTGAGTAATCTCAAATTAAAAACAGATTCTATTGATTTTAGTTCTTATCATGCGGGTATAGGTCATACTCGCTGGGCAACTCATGGAGGTGTAACTGAGGCGAATTGTCACCCACATATCTCAGAATCTGGGAGATTTGTCGTCATCCACAATGGAATTATAGAGAATTATGCAGAACTCAGATCAGAACTGATGCAAAAATGATATACCTTCAAATCAGAAACAGATACTGAAGTAACGGTACAGCTTTTTGAAGATATATTCGACTGAGATTATCTCTCTACAATGACCAAATTAGTACATAAGATGCATGGAGCATATGGACTTGTATTTCTTGATCGTGACAATGGAAATCAGATTTTTGGAACTAAGAAAGGGAGTCCGATGGTACTCGGTTTTGGAAAAACGGAACGCTATATTTCATCAGATTACCGTTCACTTATAGGGCTCATTGATGACTATATTATCCTTGAAGATGGAGATATTTTCCTTATGACTCCAGATAATTATACGATTTTATCAGAAGGACAAGATGCGAATCGTACCAGACAAATCGTAGATGAAAGTGAAAAAATCGTAGAACTTGGAGATTTTCCAAATTTTATGCTGAAGGAAGTATTTGAACAGCCAAGAGTTCTCGAAGATGTATTTCGTGGACGAATCGACTTTAAGAATTATTCTCTTCACTCGGATACACTCGCTCATATTGCAACTCTCTGAATCAAGAAAGTTGTTGTAGTAGCATCTGGAACTAGTTATCACTCTGGACTTCTTGGAAAATATTATCTGGAAGAACTTGCTAATATCCCAGTTGACGTGATTGTTTCAACAGAATTCAAATATAAGAAAAAATTCGTATCATCCGATGAACTCTATATATTTGTATCTCAATCAGGAGAGACCATTGATACACTCGATTCTCTTAAAATCGTGAAAGAACAATGAGGTCATGTATTTGGAATTGTAAATGTTCCAGGATCTGCGATCGCTCGTGCATCTGGACAAGGTCTCTTTACTCGTGCAGGAACAGAAGTAGGTGTTGCTTCAACTAAGGCTTTTGTTACTCAAGTAGCTTGTTTTCTTTTTCTTGCTCTCTATCTCGGACAAAAAAATGGACTCGATTACCGAAAATATCGAGAAATCATTGATTCTATACAAAAATTACCTGAAGCAATTTCTAGGGTACTTCTCTCGAATGAGGCTATCCGTAAAGTTGGAGAAAAATATGCTCCCTCCAAAAATTTCTTCTATCTTGGTCGTGCCCATGAACTTGTAATTGCGATGGAGGGTTCACTGAAACTCAAAGAACTTGCTTATATCCATTCGGAAGCATATTCTTCAGGAGAACTCAAACATGGTTCTATCGCACTTATTGACTCGGATTTCCCATCACTCATGATCAATGGCGGAGGTCCATTGTCTCCGAAGAATGCATCTTCTGCAGAAGAGATCAGGGCTCGTGGAGGTTCTGTTGTAGGAATTATCGCAAATAATGATTCCAACAAGCATATCTATGCTGATGTGATCGAGTTTGATCCACTGATTTCTGAATTGAATCCTTTTCTTGAGGTGGTAATACTTCAATTGTTTGCTTATCATATAGCTAATTCTCTTGGACGAGATGTCGATAAGCCTCGTAATCTAGCAAAGAGCGTTACTGTAGAATAATATTTTGACAAAGTATGTTTTTTAGATATAAGTATGATTTAACTTTTTTTATGAAATTATATCACGTTCTCTTTCTTATTTGTTGCCTCCTAATTTCGGAACAAATCTTCGCATCGCTCATTACTATTAATGGCCAATGAGGAAGATCATCATACTGGAGTGATGAACCTTCCCGATTCGAGAAGACAACAGTAGGGGATACATGTGGAAAAATTACCCATGCTCAGTCGTTTCTTCCAGAATATCAAAACTGTTCATCAGGATATCAGATTCAATCCAATATTTTGAGAAAAGAAAGTTTTCGAGAAAATTTTAAATCATTAAAAACAGAATATTCAAAAGCATCTTCTTGTAATGATCTTTGTAAGGCATTCAGAAATGCCAATATCCAGGATATAGATAATTTCCTGAATAATTCCTCAATGAATTCTCAGAAAAAAATTGATTCTCTATGAGTATATTTCGAAGTAATTATGAAGAGTTTGGACTTTTTCAAAATAGATGGTAATGGTTCAGATCCAGATGAATATATGTACAGTGTTCCATTTCGAAAAAAAATAATTCTTCAACGTCAGAATGACGGAGCCATTATGGGAATATTTAGAACTATGGATTATGGGATGGGCGAAGATGTATGACCAAAAATAATTCCACAATATTTTATATTTCGCTTTCGTATTGATGGTAACACTATACTATTTCAAGAAGCGGAGTTGACAGCTTGGGCGGAAGTCAGTAATAACTCCATGACATCATTCGAATCCAATGTTATCAAGGCTGTCAAAAATGGATGGAAATTCCAGTCAGCAGATTTCAAAAAACGATTTGCCTATATACAAAATGGTCTTTATAATCATCAGATAGCTCTCACTAAACAATATCCGAATAAAATTCTTAAACAGAATGAATGGAAAATTGAGGATAACGTTGTGAAATACTATTGGGGCCAAATGGGTACCAATTGGTTCACTACTGACATAGACCCAAATACATTTAATATAAATAGATGTACTGATAGATATGGTGCGATATTTGATGGAACTAGAATTACGACAAATACAGATTGGTATTGTATGGATTATAAAATTTATAAAAATGATGTTACATGACAGATTGCTACATATTCTAATAATTCATTAAAGTTAACAGTTATTGAAGGAGTGGATATTGATACATTTCAGATAGTTAAAAACGGATATAAATCGTTTTCTGATACGAACTCCGTATGTAGTTCTTTTTCAAGTTCGGATATATATTACACAGCTTTTGATAAAAATTATTGTTATGCTGCATCATGCAATCAATGTGATGTAGATAAGGTCGGTAAAAGAAAATAATTCTATCTAAAAATGAAAAAGCCCCATTCTTAATATGGGCTTTTTATGTTTGAATCCAATGAAGACTATTTCATGAAGTTATTCATATAGAACAATTTTGATTCAATTTTTGTTACTTTATGATTGGTTTTTCCATGTTTTTCTATACAATCCAGATATATAAATAAAAGTTATTATGAAAATCATCTCTTGGAATGTAAACTGACTCAGGGCAGTCGAGAAAAAATCAGAAATACAAAATCTAATCAATACCTATGATCCAGATCTTGTTTTTATGCAAGAAATCAAGGGTACACCCGATAAATTCTCTTCATATCTCAATTCCCCAGAACCATACATAGCATACTACAATCCTGCAGAAAAAGCGGGATATGCTGGAACGGGACTATGGATTCATAATCGTATATGCGAAACTCATGATATAGAATTTATGACGAGTTTTCCATGAGATCCAGTAGCCAATGAGGGACGTGTAGCTCACTTGAGTTTAACTGAAAAATCAAGCGGAAAAGTTATGGATATATTTGGAATCTATTTTCCAAATGGTGGAAAATCTGAAGAAGCCTGGCAAGGTAAACTGGTTTTCTATAGAGAGTTTTCTGCATATATGCACTCTCTTCGAGTTCTTGGACATAGTGTTCTCTGGGGTGGAGATATCAATTGTGCACATCATGCGATCGATCTTGCTCGACCTGAAGCGAATGATGGAAAAATTGGATTTCATCCACTTGAACGCGCTTGGCTCGATAGTTGTGTTCTTGAAAAATGGCACGATATCTGGCGAGAAAAAAATCCAAATCAATCTGAAGTGTACTCTTGGTGGGATCCTGTAACGAGATCTCGAGATCGTAATGTTGGGTGGCGTATTGATGGGCTTTGGTGAGATAATTCTATTATAGCGAAAAATCGCAATATAGAGTATTTGCAGAATCAGATGGGATCAGACCATTGTCCAATTATGATTGAATTAGATAATTAGTTATTTTCGAGTATGTC
>JAIESH010000055.1 GCA_019746175.1 Candidatus Altimarinota bacterium | reverse complement strand
AAATAGATCACATAAATAATTCTGCAATTGGGTAGAATATGGAGATATGTTTTTTACAATGACGACAATTTCATCTATTAAATATATATGAAAAAATAGGCACTAAATCTAGAGAAGTAAGGGTTGTGTTGCATTTCGGACATTCACTTCTTCCCATCATAATACCATTTTTCCCACTATGCCATCTTTCTATTAAAACGGTAGAAAAACTTCAAAATATAAGTCAAATACAGAAAAGAATAAAGATAAGCATGAGTAATTATTGATTGAGCATATAAACGGAATGTAAGTTGATTTGTTTTATTTTTGAAACATGTTCATCTTTGATTTTTGATGAAGAAAGTATCTTTTCGAGGGGAGTATGGGATATATTATTGTATATGTATTGCAATACATTATCATCTCAAAACATCTCAGGATTCATAGATCCAATAGTCTTTAATAGACGCATTTGAAAAATAGTATATTGTGGAGTGTCAATTTCTTGTTTTATCCCGTATTCTATAAAAAATAACAAATCGCTATAGAGCTGAGGACAATCGTTTCAATCTATACTGATTTTGGTAACCAAGTGAAGCGTTTCTAAAAAAGAATATATCCTATTGTAGTTCCAGTTTTTATGCCATCCAGGTGTGATAATTTCGATATTTTTGATGATATTTTTCGAAGTATCTCGAGATATGAGTACTTCAACGATATCTCAAATATCAATTCAGGTAATATCCTTTTTATTCCACCAGCCAGTTATTTTTCAGTATTCATGACTAATAAAAACAATACGTGTATTGTTGTCACGAATTTTGGTGATATTCAAGATGATTGCTCTAAATCTATACAAGGGAATTATTTGAAGATGATTTTTCCATCTACAAACTCAAACTTGAGGTCATAGATTCACTTACTCGTTGTCACGAAAATTGTTCCATCTCGTGGCACATATATATGTTTAATGGTTTCTTCACTCTTGAGTTCAAATTGTCATTTGTATTCCCATGAAGTTACATCTTGAAATCGTTTAGAGTTTGGTTGAAATATCCAAATACGATTCCCATTGAGAATATATGAATATGAAAGATAGCTTCGAGTTATGAAAATACTGGAAAGACTCGAATTAAGATTCCATTCTCATGGAATTTTATTGAGAGTGATTGATTTGATATCATCTTTATTTCCAAGATATCTGAGTATCTTTCCATCTTCCATATAAAGATATACTCCACCGTCAATGCTTATATCGAAAATTCATGGTTGAGCTTTTCCAAGTAGTCCTGATTTTTGAGAAAACCCATTAATTCCAGGTTTATGTCTTTGTACTTGGTTTTTTGATGATTCAAGAAGATAAATATTTCCATTAAATGTCTTGATTGAAAGAGCATCTTCCCATGAATTCTGTCATGTTACATTAATTCTACTGAAGTCATCACGTTTAGGTGAAAGAACATGATTCTCAGCAGTTAAAATATATATAGAGCCATCTTCCCCAATATCAAAACTCTTAGCAATTTCGTTGCTCGGATATGGAACTACCTTTATTGTTTTATCACCAGTTACATAGTCTAGAATGGCTCATTTCTCACCAATAACTACATATTTTTTATCTTTTTCAAAGACTCAAATAGGATTTATTGCATTTGGATCAAATGGAATAGCTGTTTTAAGATTCGACATATCAATCTCTTGTATATCATATACTTGTTTTTTCATTACAGCAATACGTCCAAGTAGCTCTTGTGTATCAAGAATATGTTGTTGTTCTTTTCTGAGTGAAAATAAGATTTTTTCAGCTTCCCCAATTTTTACATTAAATGCTCATGGATTTCCAGCAAGTTTTTCTCATTCATCAATAAGGGTTTTTGCTTGAATAAGAAGGTTTTTATTATCAGAAGTACCATTATTGAGAATAACTAGTACGCTTGAGATAAGCGTGTAGGCAAGTGCAAATAATATAACAACACCAACACTTAAAAAGTGATATAGGTATTTTTTGTTTTCTAAATTTGGTAGTTTTTCGATCATTCCTTTTGTTTTTTCCCACATTTTCTTACTTCTCAAATATTCAAGAAACAGTACTCATTTTTCTTGAATAATAGCAGATTGTTTTCTTTTTTCTATGTGAAAAGAAATCCCTGGAAGATCATAATCACGTCTAGAAAGACGAATAATATGTACATTATTCGTAGCTTCTCTTTCTATAATTCGTTTACTGGTTTCATTCCATGCCTCAGGAGACAGGTGAGATAATTCTTCGAGGACATCTCATCCAAGAATATTTTCTATAGAATCATTGGCGAGATACACGGTTGATCATTCAGGAATTTTTCCATTGGTAATAGAATGAAATTCGTATGATTTATTTTCATGAACACTGATATCAATCAGGTCACCATTCGTTTCTATGAATAAACCAGAAGTTCCTCAAATGGTTGAGAGTATGAGATTATCTCCCTGTAACATTCCAAGAAGAATACGCACATCAGTAACATCTTCTTTTTCAAAAGATGTAACAAAATTATTGTAATGTTCAGTGATATATCAGAAATCTTTATCTGTTTCTCGTATATTCCATTCGACAGAAGAGATACTTTCAAGAAGGTGATCTTCTATAATACTTACGGTTCACTCATTGCTCCCATCAATAATACAGAATACAGTTACTGCATCATGAGGAGTGAGGGTATGTGATCTGGTAAAGCGAGTATTGGAAGGGTGGTTGTAATGAAAAGAATTGATTTGTATCATGGATTTGAATGAAAACTAAAGACTACCCAAAAGTCCCAAAGTATCAGCAGCATCAGCTTTTGATGTATCAGATTGTTCCGCTTTTTGAACCTGTTGTTTCGCTTTCTGAGATTGCAGAGCTTGCCATTCGATAAGGTGTTTTTCGTTAAGGGTCTTAATCTCTTCCTGATATTTCATATTGAGCTCTTCGAGTTGATGTCTCTCTGTCATGAGGATATTGAAGAGACGATCAATCTGATCATGAGTCATTGATGGAAGTATATCAAACCAGTATTGTTTTTCGTTATTATCTATAGATTCGCTACCGACAATGAGATCTACGAGCTCGGTATATTGAACCTGTATTTCATCTAAAATGGTAAAAGTGAAACCATCACGTGTAATTTGTGCCATAAATTATAATAAAAATTATATCTGGATTGTATATAATCTTCATTATTTCGCAAATAAAAATACAGATACTGAGCATATTTAACTTGATTTTATCAGCCTAATCTCTATGATTTGTTTCTATATGCATACTATTATTTTAGAGCTATTAGCTTTTTTCTCTCGTCTTATTATACAGAGACATAAACCATATATTATTGGTGTTACTGGTACTGTTGGCAAAACTACCATTACTTCTCATGTTGCTCATTTTTTGGTGGAACAATTCGGTTCCAGAAATGTCTGATACTCTATGTATCACTATAATTGAGAATATGGCTTGCCACTTACTATTATTGGTTGTAAAAGTCCTTGAAAAAACCCATTTTTATGGATTTGGGTTTTTGTTGTAGCAATAGTACGATTATGTCGGAAATATCCAAAATATCTGGTGCTGGAATATGGAATTGATCATCCTGGTGAGATGTCATTTTTACTTTCTATTGCTAAGCCAAACATTGGAGTACTGAGTCCTGTAGAATCTAATCATCTTGAACAATTCAAAACTCTTGAAAAATACCGTGCCGAAAAAATTCTTCTTATTCAGAATTCAAAGATCGCAATAATTCATGAATCGTTGCGCCAATTTATTGAAATTGATGCTACTTACTATAGTTTATGAGCACTTTCTGATGTAGATGCTTCACATGCTCGTATAGGAATAGAATGAACTACTGCTGTAGCTCATTATCAAAATCAAAATTTTGACCTGACCTTGCCATCTATTGGGACTTTTCAAATTGAAAATATCCTTCCACTCTATCCAATAGCAAATATTCTTAAAATTGACTTGAGTAAGATTGCAAAATATGCACTCCATGGCTCTCCAGAGGCCTGAAGATCGAGTATTTTAAAATGAATTAAAGATGCCACTATAATAGATGGAAGTTACAATGGATGATATTTGAGCTTACGAGAAGGAATTATTTCCATGAGATCATTCTTACATTCACATAGGATTGTTTTTCTACTCTGAGATATGCGAGAACTCTGAGAAGCTTCTCGTGCCATTCATGAAAAATTTGCAAAAGAAGTACTTGATATTATTCCTCATGAAGCCAATGTATTATTTTACCTAGTTGGACCAATGATGCGAGATTTTGTTGAGCCTATTCTTTCTAAGAATTTCATAGTAAGAACGAACCTTTCATCAAAAATAATGTGAATGGAAATCCAGAGAGAAATCAAAAAAAATCCAATCCCAACGATTGTGTATGGAAAATGATCTCAAAATACGATTTTTATCGAAGAATGACTCAAATTTCTTCTAAAAAATGAAGCAGACGCACAAAAACTGCCTCGTCAGTCGGATTCATGGTTAGAGAAAAAACAAGTATTTTTTGCGCAGTTTACCGAATAAAATATATAAAAAATACTTTCACATAAAGATCCACTTATTTTTTAATAAAAAATGGATCAGAATTTGCTTATTCAATTCTGAATATGCTAGTATTGAGTTATGAATAAAATTACCTCTACAGCTTTTTTAACCATCTTCGTGATATCGTATTTATCTCCTACGATAGGAAGTGCGATTGATCCAACTACTTCTGGAAGAATTATTGATAATTTTAAGGCGCAACAGGAAGAAATATTATTTGAATCGTCTCCTGTTGAAGTTACTGATGCCAATAAAATTCTCGAACAAGAGTATGCTATGAAGTGACTTGAGTCCCTCAAGGCACGACTAGCACTTATGCAAAGTGCATATCAATCAAAAAAAGAATCTATCACTGAAACGAGAGTTACTCTAGAACAAGCACTTATAGCCCTAGCTGATTCTATCAAAATCACCGAAGAATCTATTGCTAAGGCCAACATTGGAATTTTTGAAAAACGCCAAAAAATACAGCAACTCAGATCTGATGGATTGCTTCTTAGGGCTAAAATCAGAGAACATCGCAAAATTATATTATCATACCTCGCGAATATCTATTCTGAATGAAATGTGATTTTAGATGAATCTGGAAATGTAGATCTTATCAAGTGAATGATTCTTTCCAGTGAAGATACTGATTTTTCTCTATCAGATATCACCTATAAAACTCTTGTAACTCAAATGTGACAGAAGTTTGTGAATGAATATCGTGATCTTGTTCGTTCATACTATCTGCTTCAAATACGCTCTAAAGATGAAGAGAATCAACTCACTCAACTCAAAGGAGATCTTGAATATCAGAATAACATTCTTTTATCTAAAAAGACAGAACGAGAAAAATTACTTGAAATTACTCAATGACAAGAGGCTCTCTATGTTCAGTATATCGCCTCACAACAACAAGCTCAAGAACAAGTAGAACTACAATGGAAGGCTGCAAGTGAAAAATATCAAGACGAACTCAATACTCTTCTGACAAAATATAATTGTACCAATGTTAAAAAAGATATTACTGAATTGGCTGATTGTGCTCGTATTCGACAATTTTTTCTTAACGAAAAACAACTTGCGAATGCTGATATAAAAGAAGGAACACCGAATGTTTTGGATTGGCCAGTAAAAGAAAGAAGAATTACTGCATATTTCCGTGACTCGTGATATTATCAAACACTTCGTAGCCACCATGATGCCATAGACATTGCAGTTCCTCAGTGAACTGATATTATAGCCCCAGCAGATGGATATGTTTTTTATGTACTTGAACCAAAACCCGGATGATATTCATATCTTGCTATCAAACATAAAAATGGACTTGTAACCGTCTATGGTCATCTTTCTGAGATAAAGGTTGCGAAGTATGATTTTCTTAAAAAGTGACAAGTTTTTGCTAAATCTGGATGAGCTGTCGGAACTCCAGGAGCTGGACCTATGACAAGTGGTCCACACCTTCATTTTGAGCTTTGGAAAAATAAAGAAAGTGTTGATCCGCTCAGATATCTTACTCTTTCTGAGTTGGATTATGCTGAATTGCCACCCGTATATCAGGATAAATTTATTACAGATATAGTAGAAAAATCTGGTACCGGTGCTGATATGACTAAATATAAGAAAAAATTTAATCTGATTGGTGCTACTGAAATTGATAGACAAAAATACCTTCTCTCTACATATGCAACTCCTGATTTTAAAAATTGGAAAATGTGGATAGATACCGCTCTTGATGCTAAGATTGATCCTAGCTTTATGCTTTGTATTGGACTTGCAGAAACTACTCTTGGTAATCATCTGAAAACGTCTTACAATATTGGTAATATCTGAAATACAGATAGTGGTAGCACGTATTCTTTTACATCACCTCAAGAATGACTTTCTTGGATGACGGCTACTTTTAATAATAGATTTCTTGGAAAATATACTAAGCTCAGTGAATTATCTCGTTGGGGAAATACAGAAGGGTCAATCTATGCATCTTCTAATTCCAACTGGCACAGCAATACAATTAGATGTTTATCAGCATTAAAGTGAGAATTTGTTTCTGATGATTATGCATTTAGACTTCAATAAAAAAGTCTAAGGACCCGGGCACATTGTGCTCGGGTCCTTATTTTTTGTGCGGACAGTGATCGAAAACTTCAATACTGCCTCGCCGACATCCTTCTCCATTGTCCTGTCAAACCGATGAGCATCAAGCCAGCGATCAGCAGTGAAAAAGAAGGAGGTTCTGGTACTGCGGAGGTAACTTGTGTTACCTCGAATTCGACGCCAGAGAATTCCACGCCAAATCTGAATGGATCAGTTCCATCAGAGAACCATACTCCCTTTCCGACCGATGTATGGTAGATATCCCCCCCCAGGTCGTCCGCCACGACATATTCCCGTTGAATGGGACTGAAGGTAAAGCTACCCACAACTTCATCTACTGGACTTATCCAGTTGACAATTGATCCCAGGGGATCAGCCGATGAAGCTTTGGCATATTGCACCAGAAATTTTGGAACAATGCCGTCCTTGTCTTGGATCCAACCAAATCCATCTTCGAATTGACTGCCACCGTAGATGAACAGCCAATTGCTCATCACAATGCCTTCTTCAGTCCCCTGTGTGGAGACAAATTGTCCATTGTTTGCGATAGGTGTGGCTTGTACTACTCCTCCAAAAAACATCAGAACAGCCGTAATGGCTGCTATCCATAGTTTCTTCACGTCGCTTCTCCTTTGTGAATATGGAAAATTCCACCGAATGATTATACATTAAAAATTAAAAAAGCAAGTTCTATATATGGAACTTGCTTTTTTATTAATGATTTATTTTATTATATTTTTCTTCAAGTTTTTCCAGTTGTTCTCGGGCGAGATTTTTTTTATCGAGTTCGATTCGAATTATTTTTTCTGGTGCATTTTTTGTAAATGCATGATTTGATAGCTTAATTTCGAGTGTACGAATATATTCTTTCTTTTCATTAATGAGTCCAAGAATTCTTGTTTTTTCTGCTTCTATACCTGCGTGATCAATTTCATTATGGATATAGATTTCTACAGAACCACATATGCCATAAGCATAATCTCTCGGATCTCTTTCTTTCGGATTGATAGACATTGTTGCAATTCGTCCTAATCCAGAAATCAAGGTTTGATTTGCTTCAAGATTACTTACCATATCAGATTTTGCCTTGAAAATAGTGTCATGATATTCTCATGGTTTAATTCCAGACTCTGCTCGAATATTTCTAATTGTTCGTATTATTTCCCAGATTTGTTCTAGATTTTTTTCTTGAGCAAGATCTCGTTCAATAGCTGCTTTTGGCCATGCACTTGTAGCCAGAAGTTTTCCTTCAGTGATATATCCATAGAGGGTCTCTGTAATATGTGGAATATACGGATGCATCAATGTTATGATATCAAGAACACAAAGTGATATGACTTCTTTTCCATATTTTGTATTTTCTTTTTCAACTTTATATGCTTCGATCGCTATATCAGCAAACTCATCTCTTACAAATGATATAAGTTCAGATCATACTGAAGAAAAATTATAACTTTCCATACCATCAGTTAACCTTTCCGTAATCATAGATAATCGTGACAGTATCCATTGTTCATAAGGAAGAAGCTCTCACTTATTTTTTTGTATTTTTTTAACAAGTTCTTCTCGACTTTCTGTAATAGATCCAACATTCATCCAGGCAAATCTGATAATATTCCAAAATTTATTCAGGAATAATGAATATTCTTCAACGGTTTTGATAGAAAAATTGAGATTATTTCCTGGTGTATTTCAGAGTGTAACAGCGAGTCTTAGAGCATCAGTTGAGTATGTATCTATCACGGTAAGTGGATCGATTACATTCCCCCAACTTTTACTCATTTTTTTACCAGTTTCATCAAGGATAAGTCCATGAAGATAAATTGTTTTGAACGGAGTTACTCCAGTGTATTCATAGCCCATAAGAAGCATACGAATAACCCAGAAGAACAATATATCATAACCAGTTTCTAGTACGTTTGCTGGATAATATTTTTTGAAGAATTCACTAGGGTTTTCAAAATCCCAATCAAGTACAGAAAAAGGCCAGAGTGCTGATGAAAACCAAGTATCTAGTACATCATCATCACGCTTTACATTTTCCTTTCCATATTTTGTGTAGAGGGATTCAGGATCACGAGTAACCCCAACAAGTTCTCCTGTTGTTATGAGATAATATGCTGGAATCTGATGTCCCCACCAAAGTTGACGAGATATACACCAGTCTCTAAGATTATAGATCCAATCTTCAAATGTTTTATTAAAGCGTTCTGGTAAAATCTTGAATTCACCTTTTTTATAACCAGTAGTTACTTTTTCAGCCATTTTACTAGCTTTCACAAACCATTGTGTTGATACAACGGATTCAACGCGGCATTTACCACGTGAACAAAATCCAACACTATGAGTATATGGTTCAATTTTTACAAGGTTTCATTTGCTCTTGAGGAGTTCTACGATATTATCGCGAGCCTCTCAGACAGCACTAAGTCAAGCAAATACTCCTGCTTCTGTGCTCATGAGTCCAGTTTTTTCTATAACACGATAATCAGTTCGTAGTCCGTGTCTTCTTGCAATTTCAAAATCCGAAGGATCATGCGCTGGTGTAACTTTTACTACACCAGTTCAGAATTCCATATCAATAGTTTCATCTCCAATAATTGGAATTTCTCTATTTACTATTGGGAGTATAACAGATTTTCCTATTAATTTTTTATAGCGTTTGTCTTTTGGGTGTACTGCAATGGCCTGATCTCCAAGAAGTGTCTCTGGACGAGTTGTTGCAACAAGGAGTTCTTTATCACTACCTGATACAAAGTAGTTAATATAGTACATTTTTTCATCTACATCTTGGTGTTCTACTTCAATATCTGATATAACTGATTCAAGTACTGGTGAATAATTTACCATATACTCACCACGGTATATAAGTCATTTCTCATATAAGTCTACAAATATCTTTTCTACGAGATGATTATTCTTTTCATCAAAAGTAAATCGTTCCATATCCCAATTTACTGATGCTCCCATTTTTTTCACCTGTCCTTGGATATTTCAACCATATTCTTTTATCCATTTCCAACATTCATCAAGAAATTTTTCTCGACCAAGTTCTTTTCTATTTCAACCATTTTTTTCAATTCTTTTTTCCACTTGCGCTTGTGTTGCAATTCCAGCATGATCAGTCCCTGGGATCCATAAAGTTGCATCACCCTTGAGTCTATGATATCGTGTCATAATATCTTCTATAGAGAGTGTGAGTGCATGTCCAAGATGTAAATTCCCAGTTACATTTGGAGGAGGTATTGGAATATAGAAAGTTGATTTTGCTTCCGTATTTGGTGTATATATTTTTTTATTTTCCCAAAGTTCCTGACTCATTGGTTCATGTATCTTTGGATCATATTGTTTTGGAAAATCAGACATAAAATTATTGTAAGAAGGAAATATGTGAAGATAATATATATTTTGTTGGCTTTTGCAAGAGATCCTTACTTGCTCCAGAATCGCATGAATACCACAAGAAAAGTTCGTAGCAATATTGCGATATCAAGTGATGCAGAATAATGTTCGATATAGTAAGTATCAAGTATAATTTCATTACGAAATGTATTTTTATCTCTGCCATATACTTGTGCCATCCCTGTAATTCCTGGCTTAATTGTTAACACTTGTTTATCGGATTCATCATATTTATCAATCTCTCTCGGTTGATGAGGCCTTGGTCATATAAGCGACATATCTCATATCAGTACATTATAGAGCTGAGGTAACTCATCAAGTGATAATTTTTCTATAAATTTTCACCACGGCATTTTACGAGGATCATTAGCTATTTTATATAGTGGTCATTCTCTTGTATTGAGTTCTTTTTTTAATTTTTCTTCGTACCTCATGGCATCATCATTGATACCATATTCTTCTTTGGTACAATATTTCCAATACATGTATCTGAATTTATATAGAGCAAATATTTTTCAGTGTTGCCCTATACGTCTGTTTTTATAAATAATCGGTCATGATGGATCGCTTAAAAATACTCAGATAGATACCACAATA
>JAIESH010000011.1 GCA_019746175.1 Candidatus Altimarinota bacterium | reverse complement strand
GATGAATCTCTTCGGCAATTGAGACAGTTTTATCAAATCATCATACCTGAGCATATAATTCAGCAGCATATGATCATAGTCATATATTTGATTTCCCCCTTGTATAGAGCCGATTTATACCACTAGAAAACGTACTCATAAAATGAAATAATGGTATCTTCTTAAGAAGTTCTTTAGGATATCTAGATTCACTCTTATATACGTGTATATTTGGATGTTTGATAAAAGTATCGATGATTGTGCTAAAAAAATATGGGTTTTTTTCCTTTGCATCAGCACCTCATGTCCTTAGAATAAGTCGTTTTTTTTCATAACTATCCATTCGGTCTAGATTCCTATAAACAGCAATATCCGCAATTGTTTTATAAATTTTTCACATTATGGGTTTGCCTGTAAAACTAAATGTCTTACATATATAATGTATGTGGTATTGAGGATATTTATTCTTGAATTTTTCAATTTCATTTATTGTATCTATATCATAAGCTTGGTTTTTATTTGGACGATTTACTAAAATATTTATTTCAAAAAGATCAGGATCTAGTGGAGTTCAATCTTTATCAAGTTGTCGAATAGTTGATTCATAGAGCGCTTTATAAATATTTCGTCATTCTTTATATGCTGGCAAATTGATAGAAAGTATACATTTGCTATTCATTTTTGGAATTTGTGACGATAGAGTTTTTAACTCTTCAGGATTTTCCGAATCATAAATATGTGAAATATAATGTTTTTGCCTTCTTATAGAATCAGAATAGGTATTATCAAAAACTCCTGTTTCAATCCTTTCTTTTCGTTTTTCTAGGGGACTAAGTGATTCTTGCGTATTGGAAATAGTACTCTGTTTTACATCTAACACATCAATATTTTCATATAATGATTCATATAAATTAGCATCTTCATATAATGATTCATATATATCGTTATTTTTAGTTCGACTATTTGCATTCCAAAGTTTTCTTTGTTTATGATATTCGTTTAATAGATATGTAAGTGTTTCGCTTATATTTTTTTCCGCTACATCAGAGAGAATATTAGTTCCATTCTTTTTTCATTCAATTAATTGACGTATTTTTACTATTTCATTCCATAGGTCATCTAATCTATTTTTTTCATTCAACATACCCGTTTTATCTATTTCTGATTTATTTCATGATATAGATCAATCGATATCTTTATTATTTCATTCTATTCATTCATTTTTTACCGAATCAGTAGGAATATTTCAATATATATTATGAGGTTCACCCAATGAATCTATTGATTTATTTGGCTTTTGTTCTTTAAGTTCATGATATTTATTTGCTCCGATAGGGATTCATACCCAGGGGCTATCTACATTAATCCATTCTTTTGAATTCTTTCCAGGTATAGTTTCAGTAATTTTTTCAAAAATCATGTTTCCTTTTCCTACTGCAGTAGCTATCGGATTCAAGTCTATATCGCCGTTGGATCATACTTTTACTATCCCGACTTCGAGTGTGGCAAATGACTTATTCAGAAATGCTGATTTCAAACTTGTTGGGATTTGGATATTTCACTGTGCATCAATAGGTAAAATAAAACTTGGTCCTCAATTTACCGGAGTTAGCACTGCCTGAATTTTTTGTCATGTAAAGTCACTAGCTGAAATAGTATATACTCCATTATGGAGCGTCGAAGCTGTTTGAGATAACATGCGGGATACATTCCATGATCCGGACTTGTCAGTTTGAATCATGAGTTCTGTATTATCAAATTTTGGTGCAGGAGTACCATTATCATACCAGAATCCTCTATGAATATTAGTATGTGCTTGTAAGTTATCTGGATAGTGAATTATAATTGTACTAGGAGTATTTATAGTATTCCAATATCCACCAGATCATGATATTAATCCATGTATTGCAGCACCAATGCTGCCACCCACAACAGCAGCAGTAGTACCGAATATAAAACCTTGTTTAATAGCATATTTTCATTCTTCTTCAGCTCGATTTTTCATTGTTTTTTTCGCGAGTTCATTTATTTGTATATAGAGTTCTCGAACTTTTATAGCTTCCTTTTCTTGATTTTGAGTATCAAAAAGTGATCCATTATTAAAGTTGGATACAAGGTTTGGAAACACAGTATTTATTAACTGAATCATCTCGACATGTTGTCGAGATATAGATTTATTTAACTCATAACTGAGCATATTAATCCCTTGCTCACGACCAACTCTATGTTTAGTAAGATAATATATACTAGATATTAATGCATCTTCTATTTTTTCAGAACTATCTTTACCTGCAACTACTCTATTATAGAGGTCTATAGTTGGATGTTGCCAAATATTGGTTTGATGACTACTATTGGATGATTCTCCATCAACATCTTTTTTTCCTGTTTCAAGTCACATAGCTCCACGACGATCTACTTGTGCTGTTCGATCACGCATCTCACGATGGGCTCGTATGCTTGCAAATAATCAACCAGCAGTGGATCATGCAATAATTGGAAGAAGAAATCACCCAGAAAATCAGGCTGCAACTGTTGCTCCTGCTAATATACTAACTCACGTACGTGTACCTAATGCTGCGAGTACTGCTGCAGTATTAGGATGACGAATACCGCCAATAATTTTTTGTTTAATCCAATCAGGTAACTTAGACTCACCCATCGAGTTTTGTATAGTGTCAGATATTTGTACGAACCATCATTCTTTGTGTTTCCCGTTGCCTTGTTCTATTCGACCAATATCTAGTATATTGAGTTTTGTCTCCATGATATCTATTTCACTCGATATTTTTGCTTTCTCGAGCCTAATAAGTGATTTCTCTAGCTGAGAAAGATCTGTTGTTAGGGCTGGATAATGTTCTTCGATATTTTTTTTGAGTTCTAGAGTGAGTTTTATTCTCTCTGGAGACTGTGCCACAGTATTCATCCATGAGTCTACTGTTAATTGTATTTTTTTAGGAAGTGAGTCCACTTCTTGTATTTTCTCATGATTAAGATGAGCATTACTAGTAATTCCAATATCACCCGATAATACATGTTCTCTGAGAAACTCTTCGGAATATGTTCCATTATTTAATCAGATTTTTATTATTGAAATATTTTCACGTTTTTTTGTATCAATCCAAGCATCTCTTCCCATTCTTTGAAAACTTCTAGCAAAAAAGCCCTTCATTTTCTGAAAGGCTCATTTTCTCTCTTTTCCCATCTCGTTATCAAAGGCCTCGACCGCTTGACTCTCCGCATAAATATCGATAACACGAGAAATATCCAGAACATCGAGAGCAAGATTACTAGATTTTTTAGTGTTAACTTTTTCTTCTATTTTTGGATTAACAATAGTAGCTTCTGGTATTTTCATTAGACCAACAGAACCACCGGATATGGATGGAGTTGTATTTCTTGCATCCATGACAGTATCAATTTGGTCATGTATTTGATGTGAAGTGTTAATATATGTTTGACCATTTTTTGTACCATTTCCGAGAGGATCATCCATTCCCGTGAACCAGTCAGTTGTTTTTTTCCAGAGTGACATACAAAGATAGTTATAATTTTTTATTGAATTCTATGAGCCATAAATCAAAATATTGATCAACGAGTATATCAAGATCTGGCAGAATTTCATTTAGAAACTCTACTGGATCAAAAATATCAGGAGCACTCAAATACGCATCTCTAAATAAAGCTTGATCATCAGATGGAAGATGATTTGCAATAACTTTCATCATTATCCATTCTTCAGCAATAGGTAAAATCTGATTCAGAACAGCTTGAGTATCGAAACCCGGAAAGATGAGTCATCAAGATTGTATATTATGGAGAATCTTATCTGAAAATGAGTACATAATTTACAAATTTATAATTTTATAATTAATATAGTGTATAACAAAATATTGTCAACTTATAAATTTTAATTATATATAATTTTAATATATAAGGATATTGATTATAGTTGCCTAGTTAGTGCTCAAAAATAATTTATAATAAATAAATTAAATGTTTTATTAAGTATAATATTTAGATTATTAAATATTAATAATTATTTATGTCAATATAAATATATTGACGAATTCAATTCAATTATGGTATCATTTATGTAATAAATTATTATCTTACTACATAAAATGAGTAATGAAGCACAAAAAGTAAATCAAGATGTTCCATCATTTGAACAAACAGTTGATCAAATTCTCCAAGATTGAAGAATTTCAAAAGAAGAATTACATGAACTATCTGAAAAATATAAATCAATGAAAGATAGCCTTACTGAGGATACTCACGCAAGAATGAGTTCTCTTATGAAGGAATCTATCACAGGAATGCTCAAGGAATATACTCTTAATGATACTGCAGATAAGGCAAAACTTGAGACAATGTTATCCGGTATGCAACTTGGCTTTACCTTAGATAAGGCAATTGATAATGCCCAATTTCCTATCAAGGTTAAACTCGACGGTAATACGATTCGCCCTATTGGTACATTTGAGTGACTAATGACGACTGAAAATGAACACTCAATGGATATGCAGACACTATTAGGATTAAGAAAGTCTGGACATATTCGTGCTGCACTTAAAAATGGGTTTCATCCTATTGCTTCTGATAAAAAAGCAGCAGTCACTGATTTTATTGAAGAAAAATTTAGCATTATGAATGCAGCTATTGATGCACGTTCAGGAAGCAATGAAAGCGGAGCACGTAGGAGAGCACAGGAGGCTTATTCTGATATCATCTATTGTGTTATGAATGGATGAAATATGGATCGTCCATCAGGAGCAGGTGAAAAAATCCGTTTTCGTATGAATGGAAATGATATGGAGGAGGCCCGAGTATATCTATTACAACTTATTAATAAGGATATCCCAAATGCAAGAGTTACAACTGAAATGCCAGTAGAAAATCCAGTAACTAAATTATTAGAAGCAACTCAATCAGCATTGAATGGCTACGCTAGAAAAAATGGTTATTCCTCAATTGAATTAAAAGCAACAGATATATTTACTAAGGATATTAGTTTATCTCAAGTTAAACAATATCAATTGATTATTAACAAAGATATTATCTTAGCAAATGGACAAAGTAGTCCTAGTAAGCCAGTTATTATTGATGGTATTTCTTTGCAAAAATCTCATCTTGGTTCGCTTAAGACAGAGCAAGAATTATATCAAGAAATTATTAAGAAAGTTGAAGATGCTTACAAAGTACCTCTTAGTACACCAGATTCAGCAGTTACTCAACCAGCCCCAGCTGCTACTCAGTCCCATCGAACTAATACTGAAAGACAATCAGAAGGTTATAATCAAAAATTTTTTAAAGCCAATAAAGAGCGATTCGCATCCGTTGAATCTAAACTCAAGGGATCATCAGATTCTAAAGTGAAAACACTTGCAACATTGATGGATGCATATTTGAAAGATCAATCTAGTGATAATGCTTGGAAAATTCAAACTGAGCTTAATTCTAATTTTAGAACAAAACTGAATCCTGATAAAGACTTCTGACCACTCACTCTTAGTGCGCTAGAAAAAATTGTTGGCATTAAATCAGAACCATCAAATGTTCCATCTACCCCAAGAACAACTTGAGGGAATAGATCATGAGCTAATCAACCACCATCACTACTTAGAAGAATAGATGAAACCGTACCCTCTTCAGCAACTCAAACAGAACAACTTTCGGAAAAGGGCATTATTCCAACGGGTATGCTATTTCGTGATGGCGCCTATTATATGATTGGAAAAGATGGTAAACAACAAAAGATTGAATATACACAATATTCTCAGAGTTCAGCATTAAAAGAAAATATTGAAGCACAAAAGGCACGATTACCACTTGTAAAAGATATCTCTATTTTTCTAGAGGCTTATTCTGCAGAAAATCCAAAAGAATCACAAAAGGTTGATAAAGCTTGGAAAACGGCTATGGAATACTTACAAAATTGAACAACTGATATACAAAAAGTAACGAATCAAATTGTAGTCGAAACATTGGGTACAAATTGGGGCAGTGCAAAATGGTATGATATGTTTGCTATTAAGGATGATTCAAAGAGAAGATTGGAATTATACAACCTTATTAAAGGCATGGGACAATATGATCTTGTTGTTCAACATATTGCCAATGGATATACACATAAGTTAACTCCTGAGAACATCAAGGCTATGAGATCCTCAATTGAGCAATGAGGTAATTATAATAATTATATTTCACAGAAATCTGCAGATAAAATCGCAAAAGAGATGACAGAAATAAAATCTTCATACCAAAAAGCATGGAATGAAAATAGAAAGAGTTATATTGATGCTTATAAAGCAGAATTCAAAATTAGTACTGAACTTACAGCAGAACAATTAGTAAAAGCAGAAGCCGATTTTATGGATAAATCGCTCGATATAGTACTTCGTACAGCAATACTCAAAAATGATCTTAATAATCAAGTAAATTGGAAGGGTGACCATAAGGATCCAGCTATGGATTTGGCATCATCAATTCTCGGTACTGGTACCTTTAATATGTCATCTCGTATGGCAAGAGAATCATCCAAAATGATCGCCATCGAGGCAATAGCCCTCGCAGCATGAGCATTTACTATGGGAGCCTGAACGGTAGCTATTCATGCACTCTCAGCCACTCGATTCGCACGTTTAGCAACTCTAGGTAGCGAGGCTTGAGGTTTAGCACGATTTGGTATGAGTACGATTGGTAACGGAGTAGCATTTGAAGTTGGTCATTGATGAGCCAAGTCTCTCATAGAATGACAGAATATGTATTCACAGAGAGGATTTATAGATTCAATACTCTTTACATGAGTTCTTGGTGCAGTTAGCAAATATCTAGCAGGAACTAATAAATTAGCCCAATGGACACAAGTAGGTGGTAAATGAGTTCAATTTGCTAAATGAGTTATGATTGAAGGAACAGCTTTGAATATTGCTGGTGTATCCAGCAAGATTGCATTCCAAGATGACATTGTCTGGTCTCCAGAAGAAATTGCACAAGCATTTCTTATGACTACTTTATTAAAAGGAGCTAAGGTTAGTGTGGATAAATTCAAGGCCACTAAGAATAATAAAGGAGAATTAGAAATAAAGCCAACAACACAAGAGTTATCTGATGCTGAAGTATTAGCACGTAATGCTCGATCCCCAAGAGGAAGAAATGTTGATGCTGATATTAATGCAAGAGCAGCAAAACAAGGCCTTGGACCTGATGGAAGAAAAACATGAGAAACTCCTGTAACTGAGACATTGGATCCAATTAATGTTACTCCTACAAAATATCAATGAAGAAATCAGGATGCAAGTGATGTTGCATTTAAGGATCTTACTAATTGAGTAAAATATTATGGAAGCGCTGATAAGTTAGTGATTGCAAGAAATAATATGGCAGATATTCAAACATTTCAAACGAAAGGCTATGATCTAACGCCTTACGGATTTAATGGCTGGAATATTGTACAAGTTCAACAGAAGTGAGTAGCTACTTATAGACTCAGTCATAAGGACTATTGAACACATGCTTTTTCATCCCCGAAGGATGTGCAAACATTTCTATTAACGTGAAAAATAGAATCCAGAGTCACATGACAATCTCAAAATCAAACTTCAAATATTGATAATGTATTAGTTATTAATAGTTCAGCAAAAGACGTCTTAAATCGGGATGCATTTAAAAATACAAAGGTATCAACAGACGGCTTAACGAGAATTAATTTAGATTCACTATGACTTGAATGAGTTATTGCAGTGAAGTATAAAAATTCAGGAAAAAGCGATCTACAATATAAAATCGAATGATTGAATCCAAAGGATGATACCTTATATTCTTTGTCGAATCTACAGAAGAGAGTCGAAGAAATCCAACGGTCCAGAAATATTAATGTTCAAGCTGCAGAATTAGATCTTGGTCCTGATGTAAGAAAAGTATGAGAACAAAAAGCAGTGTCAGTAAGAGAAAGTTGAGTAACAGGAGAAACTATAGCATCAACACCACTGAGCAGATGATTAGAATACTTTCGTAAGAATATTATAAATGTATCAGGAGTTGATAAAGATCTAGTACTTTCTAATATTAAAGAATATCTGTCCATATTTTTCAAGCCAAATCAAGATGCCATGATACATGCGATACGAGAAGGAAAGAACATAACACTTAAAGTTCCATTAAATAATTGATGAACATGATTATTAAATGTAAAAGTAAATCATGTAGATACTGTTGTTGAGTGGCCTAATGCATCATGAAACATAGAAAGAATTAGAATAGCAAATTGAGCAAAATTATCAGAAATCATTGATGAGATATTGATCTGATCTGTACATCTTAGATATAGAGATATAATGATTTAGAAAATCAATAAAATCCCCTTCGTTTGAAGGGGATTTTATTAGTATGATTTCTAGAATGGAATATCTTCTATTGAGATAGATTCTTCTGCCTTTGCCTTACTCTTACGAGGTGCACTCATCTCCTGTGGAACTGAATCAGCACTATATGATCCTGATTCTTCTTTTCCACCTCATGCTGATGAAAGCAAGATAACGTTATCAGATACAATTTCCGTTTTATATCTTTTCACTCAAGCAGTATCATCCCAGCTACGAGTTTTGAGATATCCTTCTACGTATACTTTTTTTCATTTGTGCATGTATTGTTCTGCAATATCAGCGAGTCCGCGCCATGCTACACAATTGTGATATTCTACTTCTTCTTGGAGCATTCCTGATGCATCTTTCCATTTACGGTTAGTTGCCACAGAGAATGTTGCTACTTTTTGTCCATTAGGTGTTTCGCGAACTTCTGGTTCTGCGGTAAGATTTCCGATAAGTTGTACTTTATTGAGTGAGTTGCTCATGTTATGAAGGGTTAATGTAAGTAAAAAGTACATGTTGTATTGATACAACATGTACTAATGATAAGTGCTTTTTATTTTTGGGCAAATCTTTTTTTCTTTTTCTTTTTATATACCAAATGCTGCTGCTATTGTTACAAAATTCATGGCGATTATGGCTATAAGTCCAAAAAGTATAGAAACACCAAATCCAGTAAATACTCGTTTTCCAAATTCTTTTTCACCGAATCGATATGCGATTGAAGCCTTTACGACATTATTCGACATCACGGCAATCAATATAGTAGTTGCTGCTATAATAAGTGGAAAAATCCCATCCCTAGCACCTTCTGAATATGTCATATTTATAGCATCAACATCAGCAAGTCCTGATATGATAGCAAGTCCATAATTTGATATTTCTGGAGGAATTTTATCTTCGAGTGTTTTACCTACAATTGAGAGAAATTTGATTATTACAATGAGTCATGCAAATTGCATTGCAGGAATGAGCTGAAACGGGCTCTCATATTTTTTTTCTGTTGTATCAACAGGAACTCCAGTTTCTTGGCGGGATTGCACGAGATAGTACAATGCCATACCAGAGAGTCCTATGAACATGATAGTCGCAGGTATCCATATGCTTATTAGTATCGATGGGTATATGATTGCTGCAACGATAATTACCCGAAGAAACATGATACAAGAAGCAACAAGAGTTCCTACTACGTAACTATTGCGATGTTCGGGATGTTCGTTGCTTTTTTTTGTCATAGCAACTGTAGTGGCCGTTGAGGATATGAGTCCACCAATAGCACCAGCAGCGAGTATTCCTCACTTAGAACCGATAATACGAGAGAGTATAAAGCCAGCATATTCGACACCAGCCATAATAACTACGAAGAACCAGATTCCCCATGGGTTAAAAAATTGAGCCACGAGAATAGGATGAGTCCAATTAAGTGATCCGCTATAAAACCATTGAATTATTTCCATAATGGAAAACTTGGCATCAGGAAGAAGTGGAAGAATCACGAGAGCAATTACTGCAAATTTAAGTGAATCACCGAGTTCCTCACGAGAAAAACGTTCTCTTAGTTTTGTGAGATAATCTTTGGATGACAGAATAAGAAGTATTAAAATTGCTAAAATTACAGCAATAATTGTATATCCACTCAGTACAATTACTCCTACTAGATAAGTGAGTAGTGCCGCATATTCACTCGTTACACCCATTTTATCTTTTGCAAAAGAAGAATATGAATAAGCGATCACTACAAAAATTCATGAAATAAGAAGTCCACTAATTTTCCATATATTACTTCACATGGCAGTATCCATCCAAGTCATAATTCCTCCAAGAAGAGCTAGTAGGGCATATGATCTGATTCCACCAAATCCAGATGCCCCACCAACTTTGATTCAGGTTCGTGGCATTTCTCGTTCAGTTCCAATGAGAGCTCCAAGTGCGGTAGCAAGAATAAAATTCCAAAACAGTATTTGATCCATAGGTAATGGTTATTGATATATTTACCAATCATAACATATTAATCTTAATTCTCAAAATTTTCTCATTTACAAATGCACTTAATTATTGCGAATTATTAGCATTTTTTATCATTCCTACATTACACCCACTTCTCACTTCTCTGTCAATCAGAAATAACTCAATAACTGCCCATTTTTTTGCTCGGTATTCTCGAA
>JAIESH010000092.1 GCA_019746175.1 Candidatus Altimarinota bacterium | reverse complement strand
ATAATTTCGCATGATTTCATGTAGAGTATTTCTCAAAAATTATTGAAGGATCAATATCTCAATAACCTTCTCAATTATCTTCTATGTTGAGATAGAAAAATTCTTGATCCTTGTATGATTCTATCAAAATCATTGGATTTTTTGGATTTGTGAATTTTATAGCATTTTCTAAAAGATTCACGAGTACTTGATGAAAGTGTACTTTATCGATATTTACAGATCAAATATCTCCAGATATTTTTTTAATAAAATGAATATTTTCATACATACGGGAGTATAGAGAAAATTCTTTTTCAAGTAAACATCCTATCTGAGTTTTTTCTTTTATAAGTACTACATTTTTAGTATCAAAACATTGAATCGAAAACAATTTCTTCAACAAATCACCCATATGAATAAGTTGATCTCAGATATTTTTAATAGCATCCCTAGTGCCTTCCGGTCATATTTTTCCATCATCAATATCATCAAGTAAATTATCTACATGAAATATTGTCGCCCCAATTGGTGATCTAACTTCGTGTGATATCATACTGATAAATTCTTTTTGTTTATTAATTAAGTCATTATATTCAATTGTCTTGTCATCAATTATTTGATCCAAATGCACTGAGTAGTTTTGAATTTTTTCATATGTATCAAGATACTTTAGGTGTAAGGCAAGAAATCTCACTAAACCAAAAAGTAGATTAATTTCATGGCTGGTATAAAAATCTCAAAGTGGTTTTTTTCCAATAAAATACAATCCAAAAATATTTCATTGGGAATTGAGAATAGGGAACACAAACATAATATCTCATTGTAATTCTTCAAGAATATTTTTCTTATTGTAATAAGTTTTATGTTCTTCTATAAATAAAGCATCATTTATAAAAATTATTTGCTGAGGGTTATTAAGAAAATATTTTTTGAGTTCTGGATATTGGATGTCTGTATTTTCATATAAATAAATCTTAGTTGAAGTTGTTTTAAAAATTCTCTTAATTTCTGATAGCAGTACACGATGAAATAGATCTAATGTTGTAGTATCAGAAAGTCTCTGCTTGATGATATCAATCTCAATTTTAAGTTTTTGTTCTGAATTATTTGTGAGTAACATTTTACTCAAAAAAATGTATACATTAAAAAATAATATAATAACAATAAAACTATCAATCAAACTGTATTGATCCCGTGCTCACCAAAAGCTCTCTATATAAAATGGCGCATGTATAAAAAAATACTTAAAAATATTCAATAGCACTATTGCGACAATAAATGAAGCAAATACAATGACAATTTTTACAATTCCATATTCCTGATGTAATGGCGAAAAATAATACCTTCTAATATTATAAGTAGCATATATAACAAAAAATAAATATATAAGAATAATTTCTTTTTCCAAAATCCATATTCAAAAATAGGGTAATATCAGCTGTAAGAGCACTAAAATTGAAATAGAAATACAGATAGCAAGTACTATATTTCTTAATCTCAATCTACTAAGAAGTGAGAACTTTTCTGAATACCAAAATCCATAATAAATAAATAATAGAAAAAATATGGTATACAGTATTGGTATAATTGCATAGTGATTTCAATACACCTCTCTATATACTCAATCTGACTGTGAGAAAGTTAGTCCAGCAATAATATGGTCAGTGAAAACTGTATAAAGGAAAAATAATATATAAACAAAGAATGCCAATATAAGTTTTTTTATTGGCACGGGTTTTTCTATCGGGTCAAAGTACTTGAAGAACAAAACCAAATTATATACACTAATAATTCCTGTTGCAAAGGCAATTCTAGAAACAGATAAAAGAATATTTTGATCTGTATATATTCCAGAAAAAAACAAAAAATAGAAAATAAACCAAGCAGAAGCAAAAATAACAAAGAGATAGAAAAAATATCAGGCAATATTCTTGTATCTTGATAGAAAAAAATGTCAGATAAGTATTGATAAGAGACTAACTGGTATATATAAAAGAAAGTAGAATCACATTTTTTTCTATGGTTATCTTAAAAAATAATTAGTTACTATTCAAGGATTGTATTTGTTTAAAAATAAGTCGCCTAGAGACATTTGGTCAAAAATATTTTAAAAAAACTTCTCAAGCATTTGGAAGTATCACAAGATCACTTCTATAGTTTTTTCCTGTATTATTTATACCAGATGTATGATTATCATTTTCTCATAATTCTAATGAAATTCATCATATAGAAGTAAAGAGTTTATACATAGTATTGTTTTTATCTAATTCCATAATTGCTGGAAGTCAGTGATATATTTTTGGAGATTTTGAGAATGCAAATTGCAAAAACTCCATCAATTGAAAAAGATTTCTGTATTTATCCAAAAAGCCAATTGCAGCAAACATAATTAAATCTTGTGGTTCTGATCCAAGTATAATGGTAACTTTATTCTTAATTTTTTCAACTCATATTGCCGAGTAGTGATATTTGAATTCTAGTTCATACATCTCTTCAAATGATTTTGGAAGATACCAGAGTAGTCATCCAAGCATATGATCATTCTGTTCAGCAACAACCAAGAAAGAATTCACACTTTCGAGTAATCGTTTTTTGAGACTATCGACACGTTTACTATCATGAATTAAACGAGTTTTATCTCCACACGACAAACAATGTATATCAGACCTTCTCAATATTTTCATAATTTCTTCAACCGACAACTCATACAATCGTTCATCCAAATATCAAAAAATATCTTTCTTAGAAAAAATTTCACCGCAAGAATCGCACTGAGAAAGTTCTTGAAGTCCATTTTCTGAAGACCACATCTCTTGTAGTAAAGTATTAATTCGGAGAAAGTCTGATTCAGAAAATATTTTTTGATAAATTATTGGTACAGTACTGAATGGCGAAGGAACAATCTTATGAAAAGAATAAGAATTTAAAGGGGTTTTTTGATGAGAAGGCGTGAGTGAAATCATAAAAACTATATCTAAAATCAAAATAACTTCACTATCTCTCATCATCCATATATGAAAATACCAATAACAAGACCTTCTCAAAGGCATATTGCTGCAATAAATTTATATATATTCATACGTACCATTCCAGCAATATAACAAACCAAATCGGTAGGAAGAATCAGGAAAAAAGACCAAAATGCTACAGCAAAAAATCAATATTTATCAATAAGATGACGCATTTTTTTACTATGATTATGTTTTGCATAGTACTCATCCAATCATAAAATATCAGAAAACTCATATATAATGAGAGATGAGAACACAATCCCTACCATAGAAATCAGAAATACAATATGTGGATTTTCTGGAAACAATAACATTCCCACTAGTATCAATGGTGTACTAGGAACAAGTAGTAATCCCCTAAAAAGAAAAACAATAAAATAGATAAACAATGCTCATGTTCAAAAATCTTGAATCATTGATACAAAATAAGCAGGATCAATAATATACCGATGATTGAATAAATATATTCAAAAACACAGAAGTACGATAGCCCATAAGGCAATTATATATTTTCTAATTTTCTTTAACATTTGATGAGTTTATATCGAAGTTGCTTTTTGTCAAAAAAAGATACCATATAGATATGAATAATAACTTTTGTCTCGCTCTTGGATGATGAGCACTGCGTTGACTTGCGCATATTGGCGTTATCAAGCGCCTAGAAGAATTATGAGTGAAGCCTACTGAAATATCAGGAACAAGCATGGGAGCCATAATATGAGCACTTTATGCAAGTGGAATGACTTCTGAGGAAATGATAAAAATAGCAGAAGATACCAAATTTATCAAATTACTTGATTTTGATCTCAAAAATTGACTCTTAAAGGGCAATAAAATAATGAAGTATTTTCAAAAATATATTTGAGAAAAGACTTTTGAAGAACTAGAAATACCACTTTCTATCGTTGTTACTAATATAGATACGGGTGAAAAAATTGTTTTTAGAAAATGAAGAATTATTGATGCCATAAGGGCCTCAATTGGTATTCCATGAATATTTATACCATTTAAACACAATGGAATGCATCTAGTAGATTGATGAATTATGGAAAATCTGCCCATTAAAATACTTAATCCGAATTATCCGGTAATTGCAGTTTCAGTCCAAATGAGTATTTCAAAAAGAGTTCGTAATAAAAAATCTTTTTTGTTTCCCAATGGAACAATGTTATCTAATTCATATGGTCTTATTAGAAAAATGGTAGGAATAATGATGTACCAAAATGAATTAAATTCCATAGAAACGAGAAGTGATATTCTTGTTATTCGAGCGGAAAGGGAAGATATAGACTACTATGAATTCAATAAAATGAAACAAATGATAGATGAATGATATAGGATATCGACTCCTATTGTTGATTTTTTAAAAAATAATTAATTCTTTATGTTAAAATATATAAAACTACTATTGCCAATATTCTTATTAATAAGTTGCACTTGAAATAATGTGAGTAACTCTAGTGATCACACTAAATTTGCAACTTGATCCAAAGACACAAAACCCTATATAATAGGTTCAGTGGATACTGTTTTCAAGCTTATTGGACCAGATCATAAGATTGAAATCTGAGGAGTTCCTGATCCAAAAATCTGAGGAATTACTTGTTTTTATAGCAGAGCGAAAACTTGATGAATTAGTTGAGCAGTATGACTTGCACAAGATACCAGTGATGCATCAGTTGCATGTCGTCAAACTGGAAAAATTACTTTCCTTGAAGCAATAGAGAAATCTGAAGAAATTTGGAGCAAAGATACCAGTATATTTTTCAAATCATTACAAATTGTGCGTTTTTATGATCAAAATTCCAATAGCTTAATCTACCTTGTTTATTCAGATAAACTCATCGAGGGTTCACCAAAGAATAGTATTTCTGCAGTAGCACTAGATGGAATAATTCCTAACTTAAAATAATCTATTTATATGGATAAAAATCAAATTCTCATGATCGGAGGGGGTGAAGCCTTCGAAAATACGGAACAATATCTCAAATTTTTAGAAGATTATCCATATGATCTTCGTGAAAAATACAAAAGTTGGAAATGATGGCTACTCACATGATTATCTGATGATTTTGAGTGAATTCGAGTAGAGATGCCCGCTACACAAAATAGCTATTATGCAGCCTGGAAAATATGGTTCGAAAAATATTTCCAATACTTAGGAGACAAAAAAATAATTATCATATGACATTCCCTGGGGGGTATATTTCTTGCTAAATACTTAAGCGAAAATAATTTTCCAAAACCCATACATTCGATTCATCTGATATCTCCAGTTTTTGATAATTCTGGACTCAAGTGAGAATCTACAGCAAGTTTTTCATTCGATCCAAAAAATCTGGAAAACATCATCAATCAAAGTAATAATATCCATATATGGCATTCCAAAGATGATACGGTAGTTCCTTTTGAACATAGTATGAAATTTCATACTTATTTAAATTGATCAATATTACATACATTTGATAATAGATGACACTTTTCATGACAGTCTCATTTTGTAGAGTTATTTTTAGAAATACAAAAAGTATTGTAATGTTATAAAATAAGCTATAATAGTATTGTCCAATATTTATTTTTTATATAAATTTTATGTATAATCCACTTACTTTTCTATCAAGAAAAAACATTGAGGATTCAGTTGGGAGAATCACATCACGTTTTCCTATACCAACATTGATAGTATGTATTTTTACATTACTACTATTCTATTTTATATATAGTGACAATCATTCTGCGGAAGTTACCAAGGCTATTTTTACATTTGCTATAACATTCTTTTTCTCAACTGGAGCAGCGCTATATATTGAGAGTAATTCAAAAGGGAAAACTGATATATTACTTCATCTTATTCCTGTAATTTATGGGGTATTTATATACTCAACTATAAATATATGAACTGATTGGATATTTGAATCGATGATATACCTCACTCTACATCTTTTTGGATTTGTATCATTCTTATTTTTTGCACCATACGTTGATAGTTTTTTTAAAAAAGAAGAAGAGATTGAATATACAAATTACTTTTCTCTAGTCTCATGGGCACTTATGATGTCATCAATAGTGTGAATAGCATTACTAGCCCTTGGATTTATTGCAATTGGTTCAGTTTTTGCATTATTTGATATCAAGGAGTGGTTACAACAAGATAGAATTTTTGCTTATTGGGCAGTAATATCACTTGGTTTTTCTGCACCAATATATGGACTACTTCATTTGCCAATAAAATCAGCAATTAATACTAGAAGTTTTGAGATTAATAAATTTTTTTCATTTTTAATCAAATATGTTGGGGTTCCATTTATCTACATATATTTTATTATTCTTTATGCATATACAGCAAAAGTACTTGTAAATTTCTCTGATTGGCCGAAAGGGATAATTAGCTGGATGGTTATATGATTCTCTGTATTTGGGTATATTAATTATATTTTTTCAAAACCATATGAGGATGGAAATACTTTAATATCCTATTTTAGAAAATACTTTCCAATAATTGTAATCCCACAATTATTAATGTTATTCTACGCCATTTATCTACGAGTAGCACAATATGACCTTACCATGAATCGTTATTTTGTAATAATATTTGGAATATGGCTTGTAGTCGTTTCTCTATATTTAGCTGTAAGTACAAAAAAATCTCTCTCTATAATAACAGCTTCACTTGCATTAATATCATTCACTATTTCAATGTGACCATGGTCTGTGTTTAGTTATCCTCTTGAACGGCAATATAATAGACTTCTAGTAAATTTAGAAACAGCAAATATCTTAAAACAAAATAACATAACACCACTCAGTAGTGCGAAAGAAATATCAAAAGAACTCTCCAGTGAAATCTACTCTGGAATACAATATATTTGTGATTTTTCTGAATGTTCCCTTATTAAGGAATTATTCAAGAAAGAGCTAGAAGATGCTCATATAAAATGAGAAATCGAATGGAAAAAATGGAACACCAATACGCTTGGTAATTATCCTGGATTATCTAAATGGGAAATCATAAGTGCAGTAACTGAAAAAATAAAAGTACAAATGAGTTACTCATATGACTCCGTGACAGGAAATAGCAAGTATATATCATACAATACTAACTATAAGTATGATGCCCCATATCCTATCAATATAGAACAAGGATATACAAAACTTGTAAGGGTATACTCTGAAAAGAGCTTACCATATGAAAAGGATGGCGCAAATTATCCGTATATAAGTATTGATGTAGATGCTAGTAAAGTGAAGTATTACAAGTGAAATGGAGTAATAACTGAGATAAACTTAACTACACCAAAAGAACTATTAAGTAATACTATACCAACCACATTGGACCAATCGGATCTTACTTTTCTTGTAGAATGAAATGGCATTGCCATAAAGCTATTACTCCAAAATTATGCAATTAAAAATCCAAAATATACTGGGTCATGAACAGAATACTATACTATTAATGGTATTGCTCTTATTAAAGAATAGATACTATTTTTTGACTAGTTATAAAATTTCGATATCATCGAATTAATGTCTACACTATACTATATACAATGACCTTGGGGAACTCGAAATACTTCAGAATGAAATTCACAAAATACTGTTACTAGTATAAAAAATACTATTAACAAGTTATTAGAATGAATCACTTTTACAGTTGCAGATAATCAGAAAATATGAGATCCTCATATTCATATATGAATAGTTTTTCCGGATATATCAGAACTAGATATAAAAACTGAAAAAGATATCCGTGAACTACTCAAGGACACTCACCATACTTTTATATTGTTTGAAAAATGAATATACGAGGCTGCGGAACGCTGTAAAAATAATGAATCGGTCAGTGTTGACTTATATGTTAGAGATATTAGTAATCCTGACTTTGTAAAAACGCTGGAAAATATAAAAAACACTGGAATTAATCCAAGTCTCTTGTTGCTAGAAATTAGATCTGACGACTATGGTGTTCTTGATCTTATTGCGATACGTAATCTGAAAATTATATCTCAACTATGATTTCATTTTTCAATAAATGATTTTGTTTTAGACTGAGATGAACTCGATGTAAATTACCTAGATAAACTTACAAAAGAAAATCTCATACCAACTTACATTAAGATACCAAAAGATATATATACAGCTATTAAAAATAAAACCGTTAAAATCAGCTCGAAAATTAAATGCATATTAGACTTTATTGGATCCAAGTGAATTCAGATAATTACAACATCATTTCAAGCTGTTAAAAAACATAATAGAATCCTTCAAGATGAAGATCTCTGATTCTTTGAGAAATCAACTATTAAAACTGAAGATATCCTTGGACTTGATGGGCGTGTTCATATACGAGAATGACTCATACGTTTCTGAGATGATGTATGAGTATCAGAATGACTCGAAAGACTCAAGCATATGTGATGAACAGGGGAGCTTATGAAAAAGATTGTTCAGGATTCACTTCCAGATATCACAGAAGATAAAAAAAGAGCTGTAAATATCTATGTAAAGGACTTATCTGATAGATTTTTTGTTGATAAAATCATGTACATGGTACGATGAATACCGAAATCAAAAAGAAAGCATCTCATTTTTGAGATACTAGAAGAAAAATATGGAACATTCAATAATCAAGTTTTGAAAAATATTCAATTTCTTCAAAGAGAATGATTTTCCATTGCAGTAGATGATCTCTATATCCTTAACAATACTCCTGAGTGTATGAGCAAAGAGATACTTGAATCCCTCATTGAAGCTGACATATATCCTGATTATATTAAAATTGACGGTAGGCAAATAGATGGAATATACAAATGAGAGCTCTCAAGTTTTGAGATTGGCCACTTAAAAGAAATTATTGGATATTTCTCACTTCTTCCCAATAAACCAGTATTTATACTGGAATGGATACAAAACACGGATCATGCCATTCAGATAACTAATCTACTCTGAAGAAATGGTATTGAATTCTTATTTCAGTGAATGCATATAAAGGCCTGAGAATTTGGTATATCCAAAATATAAAAAACCGAATAACTCTACTTGCATTTCTGATACTTTCTGTATAATACAAAGCATAGAAAAGCAATTGAGCGGCTATCACCCGCGAGGCTGGTAAAAGAAAAGCTGAAAAGCTAATTAGAATTACTCGGAGTCGAGATACTCCGTCATCAAACTATAATCAAGAATTCGCTTTCGGTGGTACCTCTCTATTTAGAGCCCTAAGCACACAGTTTATTTTGTGTGCTTTTTTATTTTTTTGAAAAACCCCATATGTCTTTCCCATCAATCTCACCAAAACAATCATTTCCAGCTCTCGAATCAGAAGTACTCGCATACTGGAAAGCGAACAATACTTTCCAAAAATCCATCTATTCACGACCAGAAGATAATCCATATAGATTCTATGATGGACCTCCTTTTATCACGGGTATGCCTCACTATGGATCACTCCTCTCATCGATTGTGAAGGACGTTGTGGGACGATACTGGACTATGCGCGGACGTCGTGTAGATCGTACTTGGGGATGGGACTGTCATGGACTTCCGATCGAAGAAAAAGTACAGAAAAAACTCTGACTCAAATCCAACAAAGAAATCGAAGAAAATGGAGTGAAGAATTTTATCGATGAATGTTATAACTATACTCGTGATGTATCATCTGAGTGGAATTGGTATATTGATAAGATTGGTCGTTGGGTAGATATGGACAACGCATATCGTACGATGGATCAAGACTACATGGAATCGGTGATGTGGGTATTTTCTGAACTCTGGAACAAAGGACTCATCTACAAGGGAAAACGTGTATCGCTCTACTCATGGAAACTCGGTACTCCGATTTCCAATTTTGAAGTAGCTATGGATGATACTTATCAAGAAGTTAATGATCCAGCGATTACAGTTAAGTTCATGCTTGAAGCAAATTCTATATTTCCAGAAGGAACTAAGGTACTCGCATGGACAACTACTCCATGGACTATTCCTGCCAACATGGCACTTGCGGTACGCAAGGATATAGACTATGTTCTAGTAGAAAATAATGGGGAGCAGTATATCGTAGCAAAAAATCGTCTTGAAACGGTATTCAAAGGAAAATGAGATCATATAATTATCCGTGAATTCAAGGGTTCTGAACTTGTGGGACTTGGATATATTCCTCCATTTCCAGAGTATTATCATAACAAAAACGGAGATAAGAATCATAAGATCTATCATGCTGATTTTATCACTGATACAGATGGTACGGGTATCGGACATGAAGCTCCAGAATTCGGTGATGTGGATTTCCAACTTGCGAAAAAAGAAGGAATATTTATCTCTGAGGCTATGGATGAAGCAGGGCGATATACAGCTCAGATTTTTGATTATGTAGGTACTCATTATCTTGAT
>JAIESH010000087.1 GCA_019746175.1 Candidatus Altimarinota bacterium | reverse complement strand
ATCAGCAGAATAGGTGATTTGGTTTTTGATATTTTCGAGAATGGTGGAGGCAACAATTCGCCCATCAAGTATTTGCTTGTCACGAATTATAGATAAAAGGCAAAAAAAGCAAAGCAAAAGCTCCTAATATAGTAATATTAGGAGCCTTGGTGTCCATTTCCCATAAATGCACTCGTATCAACTGCAAATTATGCAGGAATCTTGAGTATAAGGTAGTGAACAATTTGCCAATTAGGTTAACACAGGTTTTGAGAGCAACGACTCATTATATCTCTTGGCGTAGCAATGCCACGTCTGTTTAATTTTTTGATAGCTTCTCGATCGATCCTGTTATTATGGGCTAACATTTTTCGTAAAGCATCTGTTGTTCTGATATTTTTTGTGTCTTGTACTGAAATTACCTTTCTGGACATATGTTCCCTCCTAGGGAAATGTTGTTGTGTGAATTACTTGGGTCACAGATCCATATCTGAACTTGCATCGCACAACCTGACTAATTTAGTATTTTTTATTTTTTTGTCAAATATTTTTTTTATTGTGTAATAATTAAAAAGGCCCAACCGAAGTCGGACCATTTTACCATTTCCTTGGTTCCTTGTTTGTCATCTCCTTTCGAGAGAAACTAATAGGGAAATGGAGGGGGACATTGTCTAGTTGACAATCAAATCTGGATATTGCTCCAGTTTTGTATGTAGGTCCTTACGGACCGTATACAAAAACGTGACAGACTTTTGGGACAGTCTTGTCCCAGTAGTTTTCAGGAAGAAAATCAGTCGTTTGGGATTAATGATCCCTTTCAGACTTTTCCATTTCTTTTTGAGATCAGCCGTGTGGATGACTCCTTTCTGAACGAGTGATCCGAGCATTGTGTCCAACGTGACACGTTGCTGAGCCTTCTTATCAATCAATCTTGCCATTTGTCCCCTCCTGGAACGGGTTATCGTAAAAATCACTTGGGAAACAGGATTTTTGCCTGAACTTGCATTTTACGACGAAAATTATCGTAGGCTTTTTGAATCATTTGTCAATTTTTTTGCATCTTATTATATTATATTTTTCAGTAACATAGTTCTATAACAGAAAATATTCTGTATTAAAAGAAAAAATTGCGCTTTATTTTTTATAGATATAATTGGTGTACAATACATAACCACATATCTATGTTTACAAGACCAGAATTATTATATCCCATCGATGCACTCTCTCCTTATATTTCAGATCAAACTCTAGAATTCCATTCTGGAAAACATCATCAAACGTATGTTGATAATCTCAATAAACTGGTAGTTTGAACTGAATTTGAGGATCAATCTCTTGAAGAAATTATTAAAACATCATCAGGTTGAATTTTTAATAATGCTGCTCAAATCTGGAATCATACATTTTATTTTGATTCACTTTGCTCACCAAAAGTAACACAAACTCTTGGAAATGTCCGTATGGCTATAGATGCTAAGTGGGGATCACTTGAGAATTTTCAGATAGAATTCAACAAAGTAGCTTTGGCTACATTTGGATCTGGATGGGCATGGCTCGTTCGAAAAGCAGATGGGTCACTTGAAATTATCTCAACATCTAATGCTGCAACGCCACTCACAACTGATGATGTAGCGCTTCTTACTTGTGATGTATGGGAACATGCGTATTACATAGATTATCGAAACGCAAGAGCTAAATATCTCGAGAATTTTTGGCATGTAGTCAATTGGTCTATGGTAGATGATCGGTACAATGCAAATTAACAAAAAATCCCTCAAATTATGAGGGATTTTTTTAAAGAATATTTATTTTTTCTTCACTTTTTCGAGAATCTCAGTGAGAAATATGGTGATTGCCGCAATGATAACAAAGAGAATAATTTTGCCCTCTGTTGGAAGAAATATAGCTGATACTCCAAATATAGTTGAGAGAGAGTATACAATAAACCGTATTTGTGGCTGAGTGAGTCAGAGTTCCATAAGTCTAAAATGAAGATGATGCGTTTGATCTCACTTCATTGGGTTTTGTCACTTGAGAAGTCGAGCCGTTATAACGTAGACAAAATCCATGAGATACAGACCAAGAACAGATATGGCTGTAGCGATTTTTCCTCATGCAATTATGGCAACTGTAGCGATCAAAAAAGCGAGCATAATAGTTCCAGAATCTCACATGATAAGTTTTCTTGAGATATCCGCACGAGTCAAAAAGAAGGTGATTGGAATGACAATCGCAAGAACTGTAAGTATAAAGCGACTATTTTCCTGACTCGCAAGAGACGTGTCTGTGAGATACAGTTTGAGAGCTAGACATCCTAGTATAATGAAGCTAATAAGTGCAAATCCTCATGTTAGACCTGGTACTCCATCTGAAAAATTCACAGCATTAAATACAACAACATACCAAAGTATAGTTACTATAAGTGGTATCCAATATATTGTTATCAGAAAATTATTGATTTCTAGATTCCAATAAAATGAATCAAGTGGAACAATTCCACCAGTAATTCCACTCATATAAGAAATCTTTATACTCGTTAGTCCAATGATTACTCAAACCATAATTTGCATGATGAGTCTTGCAATTGGTGGGATTTTAATTTTGCTTTTCCCGATAGTATCGAGATCATCGATGAATGATATGATTGATATCAAGATACCAATAACAAGAATTATTGTAAATCGTTTTTCAAGAAGGGGAGAAAAATCAGCAAACAAATATATGAAAGGACTCATAATCAGAAGTGCTGTAATAATTGATATTCCTGCTCCATAGGGCGCTGGAGATCTTCATTTTTCACTTTTATAGAGATGAGGACGATCGAGAAGCTCGTATTTTTTGAGTAAAAAAGAAACCCCATGTAGTACTATCGGAGCAATACAGAGGGAAATAATAAATATAATAATGAATTGAAGAATTTGCATGAATAGGTACGTGAGGGAATATGTTATTTTTGTTTAATTTTATCTTCTATTTCCATTTGCTTATCTCTCATATATGTCTTGAGAGAATCTCTTTTAAAGAAGTAAAAATATGCAAATACAAGCCCCAGAATAACGAGAGTTATCTTTCCGAGATTATCGAGAATCATCTCGTAACGATCGATGAAAAATATTCCAAGAAGATTGATGGATATTGCCCAAATAATTGATCCAATTGTATTGTAAATCCAGAATTTTTGCTCTTTCATACCACTAGCCCCAGCAATAAATGGTACAAATGCTCTTGTAAAATTATGGAATTTACCAAGGGTAATATACCAAAAACCATTTTTTTCAATTTGTTTTGAGAGTATTTTTTGTTCCGTTCGACCAAGTCATATATAGTCTCCGTATTTTTCTATGATTTCATGTCCATACCATTTTCAGATCCAGTAACCCAGATAATTACCAAGCATAGCACCGAGACTAGCACATAAAATTGTAAGTATGATATGCATTTTTCCCCAAAAACCACCAACAAGAATCATGATATTCATTCCTGGAACAGCTGTTCCGATGATGGGAAGGGATTCAATACAGGCTGATGCAAATGCTATGAGATAGTTCCAATTACCAAGAGTGGTGATCAATTCTCAGATCCATCCTATAGCAGACTTGATGAGATCAGGTCGAGCAAATGATATCACGAAAAGCACTAGCGATAGCATAGTAAGAAGTACGGTGAGCGTTTTTGCTATGATGGCAAAGATTTTTTGTAGTGTTTTTTTCATGCACCAATGGTATGTAAAAAGGTGTCTTTTGCAATGTAAATAGGCTGATAACTACATATAAATTATTGACTAATAAATTTATTATGTATAATAAATTTAAATTATTTATATAAAATATAATTCACATGGAAAGAGAAGAATTTATTAGAAGATTTCCTGAAGAAGCTGAGAGACAAAACCAAGAATGAAATAGAAATATTTGGAGAATTGTTGGAATTGTTGCCATTGGAGTATCTGCTATTGTTGCCACAGACAAGTACTGTAGTGATGATGAATTCAGAGCCGAAGTAAATGAACGAGCATATAAAGTATACTACAACACTCTCCCAGGATAAGGATTATTTTTTGATTTTTTTGACAAAATTTCGCAAATTCATATGATCATTTTCATGAACGTACATTTCTCTTCACTTCTCGTGCTCATTCTTCTTCCGATTTCGGGAGGTTTTTGAGTATAAGAAATAAATATACTTCAAGCCCTCCCACAAGGAGGGTTTTTTTATTTTTCTAAGCCTATCAATTATGCATGAATCTCATATCTATGACTCAGGAACGAATCAATACCGTACAGTGACAGATCTTAGTATTGTGGCACCGCATACTTCTCTTGAGGGAACTCACAAATTTTTCCCTGGAAATAATTGAGATAAATTTATGGTGGATGGTTTTGTATTTGTATTTCCTGAGCAAGTTCGAATTCAAAAACCCGAATCCCAGGAGAGAATAGTTTTTATGAAACGAGATGGAGATGTTCCAAAACTTGTTGCTGCAGGTATTGCGAATCGAGTTGAAGATATTTTTGCTATGAATTAATAATAATCTCACCAAAACGTTCTATTCCTGCATAATCCGCAAAAAAACGATACTTCCAATTTGTATATTTTTTTAACACTGTTTCTGCTATTTCCCGTTGATCAAATCCGAATTCAAAGAGAATATATATATTTCCTGAGTATATATTTTTGAGAATTTTGATCTCTTCAAATAATCTCTCATAGAGTTCAAAGCCATGTTTTTCACCACCAAATAATGCGAGTTTTGGTTCATGTTTGGTATCTTTGCTCATATTATTCCAATCAGCATTTTTTATATAGGGAAGATTCGTAACGAACATAATTGACTCATCAGCATTTTTTATTTTGAAATTTTTCAGTAGATCTGAAACAATAAAATCCGCTTTTTTATCTGGAAAATTTGTTTCAAAATTGTATTTTGCAATCTCGAGTGCTTGTTCTGATATATCAAGAAAAGTAAGATTTTTACTTATATCAGCAAGACTCGTTCCGATTATCCCTGAACCAGAACCAATATCTACCACGGTCTCTATATTTTTTTCTTGGATAATTGATCTTGCTCTTTTTATTAAGGACTCAGTTTCAAGTCTTGGAATGAGGACACTTGGTGTGACTCTATATTTTTTTCCCAAAAAAAACACGTGTCCAATCTGGTATTCTTCTGGGTAATTTGGGGGAAAATTGGACATAAAAAAACGGAGTAAATATACTCCGTTTGTACTTCAAAATTGATTTTTTGCAACTCTTTAGAGAAAGTAAGCAAGAAGTCCACATACTCAGAGTATTCCAACGAGGTAGTAACCTACACTCACGAGAACGAGTGGAAATGGTTTTTGTTCAAAATACCAATGCCCGATATCTTTAATAAATACAAATCCCATATATATTTTAACAATAAAAAACGTGGCAAGTGTCTCTGTAAGTCAATTTGAAATTGCAAAAAGATAGAAGGCAACTACGGTATGTGTTACAATAAATCCCATCGCAAGTTGCAAAATCATCATAACAAGAAATTGCGGCGGTGTTGGCATATCTTCTTTTTTTGGCATTGGAAAATACGATACCCATACTTTACCTATTGGAGTAATGGGATTGTACCAGAGCCAACCGAGTACAAAAAATATGAGTGTACCGCCAACCAAAATTCCCCAATGAGAAAACGGAACTTCGAACATGAGTGTGAGAAAATCCATAGTGAGAAAGTGAAAGAATAAGCTCTACCTGGTTTATTGTATAATTTTCGCATTTGTATACAACTAGAAATGTATTGACAGTACTATTATTTGTATTCCTTTTTTACATAAATAAGAAAAAAGATATAGAAAATGAGTAAACCATATGCATATATCACAATACCTGCAAGGGGTATTTTTGTTATGTAAGCCACAAGATAGAAAACTACAGAATAGATAATTTGGTATATGAGTATAGATTTTCGTATATTTCTATATTTTGGAAATGTCATAATCTTTGGAAAAATAAAGACAAAAATCCACCAAATAAACATACTGAGTTGTCCTGCATCAGGATTTTCTATAGGACTATTACCGATGAGCCACCACTCGATTACAAATAATCCAAATGATCCGAGTATTACTGCTTCGATGATTTTTTCAGTTCTTGATTCCTCATGGTTATATATTTTTCTTCATCGTATGAGATAATATACCGTTAGTAAAAAAGTATAGGTTGCTACGGCACCTCCGAACTTTTGTAGAGAGGCTCAGGGTAAGATAACGGTATTTATCAGAAATTCAGCAGGACTCACAAATATGATTCACCAGAATATAAATAAGCAGTATTGGATCATAAAAACAAAGGATTAGTATGGAGTAAAATACTATCATTTTTTATAACTATGATAGTACATAAAATGAGATTTTTGTAAATTGATTTGCTTAAATAACGAAAATATCTACGATAGATAGATCCCTAACATACACATATGTCATCATATATGACCGCTTGAGAATATTTGGTAGATTCCCATGATCCAAGACTTCGAAATATTGTTGATAAGGCTCTCCCGTTACTAAGAAATGTAATTCAAAATATCCTCGATGGATATTACCAGAAGGTATGAAATACACAAATTCACTATATCCACCTTAATGATGGTAGTGGTCCACTCCTTGCTAATATCGTTTGAATTAGCCTTGGTGATGACGATAATGCTAAGTTTTTGACAGATAGAAAATCCATCCAAGATTGTATTAAGTGAGTACGAGGAAGCATACGTATACTCTATGAATTCAATGGTGAAATTATCGGTGTAGAACTTAGTACTATAAAAGATATTACCAAGAAAAAAGTGTTTCAAATTGTACCACAGTCTCCTCGGCAAGAAAATCCTGATACTCCTACTATAGAGACATCAGTAATCAATCTTCCTAAGAGAATAGTTGAAGAGGCAATAGCAGCATAAAAAAATCCCCGATTGAATCGGGGATTTTTTTATTTTTTGCTCGTACTTTTGTAACCAAAAGTAACAAAAGTTCTTCTTTTGATTGTTCATTTTGTATTCTGTTTTCGATTTATTTCCTAGAATTCCAAACTAGGGAACATTTGGAATTCTCACGAAAACTGCATCGACAGAATATCAAAATTCACAAAATAAAGAAGCAAAACTCCGAAAGTATCTACTTAATCAGATTGAAGTTCTCAGTTTTTAATTTTTTCCAAGAAGAATCTATTAAATTCAGAATGAGTTTCTCTTACCCAATTTACAGTTGAGGTTTCTTCATAGAATTTTTGTTGTCGATTATCATCCTCATGAAAATGAAAAATACTATTTCTATAATCTATGAGTAATTTTAAATTTTTTGACTTAAGTAATTTATTTATTACTCAATCTTTTATGCCCATTTTTTTATAAACTTCAATTAATACAACAAGGGATCAATACCATAAATCTAAATATAACCAAAATCTTACTTTAGCAAATTCTTTCGTTTTTTCATCTAATTCTTCTTTTATGCTTATTTCCATTTGTTCTTCATAATGCCTATAAAGAATATGAGCACGCATAAAATATTTATGTAATATAAAAAGTTTATTCATTTTTCTAGAACTTTTTTCTTATAAAGCCTTAGTTTTGATTTCTTCTTGCATCTTAGTAACAAAATCTGCAATTGTCTCAACAGATTGTCACTTTGTTTTGAAGTTACGAACGGCAAGTGTTTTTTTCTCCATTTCTTCTGCTCCAACTACGAGGATATAGTTTGCATGTTCTGTTTCTGCATTTCGGATTTTTTTCCCGAGTGAGTCAGTCGAGTCATCGAACTTCACTCTGAGTCCAGCTTTTTTGAGTTGCTGGAATACTTCGTCCGCATATGGAAAGAAGTTTTCTCCTACAGGAATAATACGAACCTGTTCTGGGGCGAGCCAGAGAGGGAAGGTTCCAGCAAAGTGTTCGATCATGATTCCCATGAATCTCTCAAGTGATCCAGAGATAGCACGATGAATCACTACTGGTTGTTCGTCTTCATTTTTCTCATTTTTGAATGAGAGTTTAAATCGGTTTGGTTGATTGAAGTCACACTGAATCGTTGCGAGTTGCCACTCACGTCCGATCGCGTCCTTGAACATGAAGTCGAGTTTTGGTCCGTAGAACGCGGCTTCTCCAGGCATAGGTTTGTAATTGAGACCATTCGCAATAGCGGCTTCCTCAAGAGCTGATTCGGCAATTTGCCATACGTCGTCTCCGCCCAAATATTTCTCAGGAGTGAGTGGATCACGGATCGAGAGTGATACCCAGTATCCGTCCATAAGTCCGAATGTGGTATAGAATTCTTTGATAATATCTACGATCGTAGATACTTCGTCTTTGATCTGGCTCACACGACAGAAGAGATGCCCATCATCCTGAGTAATAGAGCGAACACGAGTAAGTCCTGAGAGTTGTCCTGTCTTCTCATCACGGTATACTGTCGCAGGTTCAAAATATCTCACTGGCATATCACGATATGAGAATTGATTATCAGCAAAAATCTGCATATGATGAGGACAGTTCATTGGTTTGAGGAAGAAGTTTTCCTTCGATGTTCCACCATATACTGAGAACATATCTTCAAGATATTTTCCAGCGTGTCCTGATGTTTGATAGAGTTCTTCTTTTGCAAGATGTGGAGTACACACACGATCATATCCCTTGCCACTGTGGAGTTCCCAGAGATAATCCTTGATGGCCTCGCGGATAATCATCCCGTTTGGTTGGATGAGTGGAAGTCCTGAACCTACCATATCAGAAACGGTGAAGAGTTTGAGTTTTTTACCAAGGATTCGGTGATCTCGTTTCTTTGCTTCTTCCATCATATTCTCATATGCTGCGAGTTCCACTTGAGATTCGAATGCAAGTCCATAAATACGAGTAAGTTGCTTGTTCTTGGCATCCCCCCTCCAGTATGCACCAGCGAGTTTATCTATCTTGAAGCTATCTTCAGGGATAGAATTCGTCATGATCACATGAGGCCCCTGACACATATCGATAAATGTCGAAGTACGGAAATCAAAATTGGTTTTTCCTTGATTCTCGGCAACTACTGTTCGGCCCTCGGCAGTATCTACTGCGTATGAATCAGGATTGTTAAGGAATTCAAAACCCGAATATACTGGATTGTTGAATTTTCCGATATTCGCAAAAAATGATATAACAGTCTCACCACGAGTAGCAAGATCCTCGATCATCTCGAGCTTGTAGATCTCACCGAGTGATGATACGAGAGTCTTTGCATCTGCTACTGAGAGGGAGAATTGCTTGAATTCTTGTCCTTCGCGAACGATTGATTTCATCTTCTTCTCGATATCTTTGAGTTTGGATTCTTCGAGAGTCTTATCACCGAAATCGATATCGTAGTACCAACCGCTTGAGACATCTGGTCCGATGGCGAGTTTAGCATCCGCACCCATGACCATGCGAGTAGCTTGGGCCATGATGTGCGAGAGAGAGTGGCGAGTTGTTGAGAGTGGGAGAGACATAGGGGAGAGGGGTTAGGTTATTTAGTTTTTATTTAATTACAATTCAATAAATATTTTCTTTCTTAAGAAAGTGCCCAGTGAGTTCTTCATTAAAACAACTTTGAAAACATTGTCGTGAGTCTGCTGAGTTTTGACGATTATCACCCATAACCCAATAGGCATCTTTTGGAATAGTAAACTCTTCTTCAGTTATGTATTCTGGTAAATAGGTATGGTTTATATTAGCTACTCATAAATAAGGTTCATCAAGTTTTATAAATTCATTAGAATTAACTTCTCTTATAAGTACAATTCAACTTGAAAATTTAATAGTTTCACCAGACAATCAAATTATACGTTTTATATATTTACCTTCTAATGCATGAAATACTACAATTGTTCATCGATTTATCTTTTCTAAGTTAGTTGTGACATCTAGAAGATCTTGATCGTTTATAGTTGGAGCCATAGATGATCATTTCATCTGTACTCCAATCATTGCCATACGTGCAGCACTTAGTGTATATGACAATCCAGTATTGGTAATTGTTCCAGTATTAATTGGAGCTACTTGAGTTGTGATCGATTGTGTCAATTGAGGGGATTTAATATTTTTCTCATTTCCACCAATCACACAAGATGAGAGTAGTACTATGGGAATTAGGAGGATTGCTATCTTTTTCATAAAATAGTATTTAAAAATAAATTTACCGTGGTCCACAAGCTGCTTCAGTATCAATTTTTTGTTTTTCAAGAGATTGTATAAATGGGATATCAAGTTGGCATTCATCTTGCTCCGCCGTCTTTGGGGGGCGCTCGCTAAGCGAGCGAGCCCGGAATCCAGTTCCGAAA
>JAIESH010000052.1 GCA_019746175.1 Candidatus Altimarinota bacterium | reverse complement strand
CCTGTGAGATCTATGAGATGAGTGCGGCTCATCTTGATAATATTTTAGGTAAAAATACCGTAGATCTCGTAATGTCAACTCTTCCCCTTGGAAGTATATCTAAAGAATGAGTCTGACATATACTTGCTTCAGCCCAATGAGTTCTAAAGTCAGGATGAATGTTTATTCAATATCAATATGCACTTCAGAATCTTTCTGATGTGAAAAAATATTTCACATTGGATCGAATACTATTTGAACCAAGAAATTTTTGGCCAGCTTTTATCTATAAAACACATAAAAAATAAGTTGCATTTACAGGTAAATTGATTATATTTATTTTGGATAAGCTTTATCCTCACTTATTTGTGAAGAGTTACGTTTGATCGGTCAGGATCAGATATATAATCTATATACTTTAATTCTTATTCAGAGAGCTTCTGAGTGGGTTATTTTTGTGTATTTTATTTTCAGATATATTTTATTATTTTTCCTCTTTTATTTATAAGAGAATCCATATAATCAAAAGGAACTTATTTTTTATATAATTTATATGGCTACACACCGTCGTATTGTTCGTTCAAATTCTACATCCTTGGAATCAGTGCCTACTCAGGATTCATCTCTTGCAATCTTTTTAAGATCTTTACATCGGATTTTTTCAATTTTTTATCGATTTCTCAAGATAGTATGGTATTGGTTTGAGCGATTTTTTTTGATAATATTTTTGATAGTTCTTATTTGCTGATTAGCATGGTGGCTTTCACAAAAACCGTCTATCTATCGTGATTGGGATAGTGTGGATGCTATAACTCCTCAGATCACTTGGTCAGGAAATACAGCACGTATCAATAATATTCGTAATCATATCTGGAAGTCTGATATAGACTTTACTCCATGATATCTTGATCTGAGTTATTCTCTGGATGAAATCGAATGAATGCAATATATCATCACTCCTTTTTCAGAATATGATGGACCTGCGCATGCGATGATATCATTTAGTTTTTCCGGATGACGCCATATTGTGATATCGCCTGAGATTCGAAAAGAAAAATGAGAATCATTTGATGCTGTGAATGGACTACTAAATCAGTATGAATTGTACTATTTAGTGGCAACAGAAGATGATATTATCAAGTTGCGTACCAATTACAGAAATAATCAGGTATACATGTATCCGATCAAAACAGAAAAAGAAAAAATTCAATCTATTTTTAGGTCAATGCTTGTTAGAACGGATAAGCTTATAAAAGAACCAGAATTCTATAATACAATCTGGAATAATTGTGCTACTAGTGTTTTATCACATGCTAATGCATTTCGTATTGATAAACTTGACGCATGAATACAATCCTTATTACCAGCTCGTTCTAATGAGCTTATATACAATGCCGGACTTATAGATACTAATCTTTCTATTACTGAGGCACGTGAGTATTATCGTATCGATGAAGATGCACGTAGTGTGAGTGGGGAAACTATTTTCTCTGAAACTATACATAAACCTATCAAATAATCATAGCACATATATCACCAAATAATTCACTCATTTCGATAAACAATATTTCTCATACTTTTTGAGAAAAACAGGTATTTCATGATATCACATGCGAGATTATGAGGGGCGATATCTTGTTGATTACTGGACCATCTGGAGCATGAAAAACTACGCTCCTTTCGTTGATTTGAGGGCTTATATTACCACAATCATGAAATATATTATATCACCTTGATATGAGTTTGCGAGATCGTTTGTTTTGATATGCTTTTATTGATGGTCCATTTTTTGAGAACCTTTCTATGAAAGAGAATATTTTATTTCTTGAGAATTTCCTATCTATCCAAATAGATAGAGAGTATTATCAATATTTGATTCAATATTTTGAGATTGATACTCTTGAAGATACTAGAGTCATCTCTCTGTCTTCAGGACAGAGAGAAAGAGTTAATTTTGTAAGAGCATTGGTTCACCATCCTAGCGTAGTAATTCTAGATGAACCTGGTGCTAATTTGGATAATCGTCTTTTTCTTAAGCTCTATAACTTTATAGAGAAACATTCCGAGGATAGAGATACTACATTTGCCATGGTGTCACATGATCCACGGTTTGCATCAGTAGCTACAAAACATATTGAACTCTAGGATTTACTTATTATGATTTCATTTCTTTTTTCTCATATCCGTTCGCACATATTCCGTAGTGTATCTATGATATTTGTATCATGAGTATGTATTAGCATTTTATATTTTCTATTTTTTTGTTATATCAATGTAGTATGAGTTATAACATACTACAATCATAGCATTGTGAATGAAAAACGATTCACCATTTCTGGTGATAGTAATTTTTTTACTATTTTTTCAAAAAATTCGCCAGGACTTCCAAAGTCACTAGTAACTGATTTGGAGAATTCTGCGATGGTTGAAAAAGTTCAATCGTTCTCTCTGGTAGAATTACCAGTACTTGCCAAATTTTCTTTGTTTTCATTCGGACTTGAGACTGATATCCCTGTTTTTTCAGTCTCAGATAGTGCCCTTACAGGAGCACTTGTTCCTGTTGGACTCTCTAGGTCGATGATAGATTTTTATAATTTGCAATTTGCAGGAAGTTCAGCGATGTTTCCTCAAATTACTCCATCATTTTTGATGGGACAATCAGTAATAATTACGGTTGGCGCCTCTAAAATTTTTCCTTCACTACCGCAAGTGGCAACTAGTATAACTGGCTCAATCGTGACTATTGGTGATGATTTTCCCGGGTTTGGAATTGTTGTACCAGAGAGTATTATAAGAGCAAAAATGGAAGAAGTATGATATTCACTCGGAAATCCATACAAGGTGGTGGCGTATGCAAAAAATACAGCTGATCTCGACATTATTCGTACCAAGTACTCTTCATATTCCATCAAACTCGATCGTGATAGTATAAAAGAATTTGAGAAAAAAGTATTACTGATTCGTAGTATATTTGTTGGTATTGCAGTATTTATGGCTGGAATATTTATCTTATTTTTCTTGTTTTTGCTATTCGCCTTTTTTCGTGAACGAAGAGATGTATTTCGCATGGTATATATATTCGGACTTACAGGAATCAGAGCTCGACTACTTACTCTATCCGAGCCAATTTTTCTTTTTATATCTGGATCAGTGGCGGGAACTCTCGGAATAATGATGTGAATATGATGGATTATAAAAATAGGAAATCAAGAACTCCTCGCAAGGGGCGTATCATACCAACTTATATTACTCAATGATCTTGATATTCTTTCTATATACCTTCTTTTTACTATAATATTTGTTATTCTTATACTCGTTATAGAGACAATTTGGAGAAAAAAATCCCTTATGCGATAAACTCAATATTCTATGATCAAAATTATCATTCGAACTATACTTATCCTATTGGTTGGATATATAGCCTTGTGTACATATATATTTTCTATTCAAGAGAGCCTTATATTCTTTCCTTCTCGTGATATCCGTACTGCACCAAGAGACAAAAATCTCCAAGATGTGTCATTTGTGACTCAGGATTGAGTAAATCTCAATGGTTGGTTTATTGATAATAAAAGTGATACTACAATAATATTTTTTCATGGAAATGGGTGAAATATATTTCATAATCAGGAGAGACTCACTCTATTTAATATGATTGGAGTGAATGCTCTATTGTTTGATTATCGTGGTTATGGAAAAAGTGAATGAAGTATCAAGCATGAAAATGATCTCTATATGGATGGAGAAGCGGCATATCAATATGTTATAAGTCGTGGTATAAAACCTGCAAATATAATTCTGTGGTGACAATCACTCTGAGGTGCTATTGCTATTGATACTGCCCAGAATAAGAGTTTGCGTGGTATTATCTCGGAATCTACTTTTACATCCATGGATGATATAGCTCGTAGACAGTTTTCATCTATCCCCACTTCACTCTTACTTAGCTATCATTTTAACAATCTATCCAAGATAGAAAAATTGAATTCACCATTTCTCGTTATCCATAGTGAAGATGATGAAATGATCGATATAGATAATGCAAAACAACTTTTTGAAAAAATAAAATCCAAGAAAGATTTCCTTCAAACAAAGGGCTCTCATAATGGAGCATTTAGTCAGTCGTATAGTTTATACAAAGAAAAAATAGAGGCATTTTTGAAGAAATAATAGCCTTTTTATTCCTTATATAATGAGAGAAATTTCAAAAATCTTTTGACTTTCGCTTGACTCACACTACTCTCTAAACAAGTTAACTATCAAAACATGGCAAAGAATCTTGTGATTGTGGAGTCTCCAGCTAAGGGAAAAACCATAGAAAAATTCCTCTGAAAAGACTATCGAGTTGAGGCATCATTTGGTCATATTAGAGACTTGCCTGCGAAAAATATGGGAATAGATATCCCTGGTGGATTCGTACCAGCCTATGAGATCTCTCCAGAAAAGAAAAAACGTGTTACTGAACTCAAGAAACTGGCAAAGGAAGCTGAGAAAATATGGATAGCGACCGATGAGGACCGTGAAGGAGAAGCAATTGGATGGCACCTATGTATGGCACTTGGACTTGATCCAACGAGTGTGGATCGTATTGTATTTCATGAGATTACTAAGACTGCAATTGAGCATGCTATCGAAACTCCTCGCAAGATCTATCTTGATCTCGTGAATGCTCAACAATCTCGACGTATACTTGATCGTATCGTAGGATATGAAGTATCTCCGGTTCTTTGGAAAAAAGTTCGTCCAGGTTTATCTGCTGGTCGTGTACAATCAGTTGCCGTGAAGATCCTCGTAGAAAGAGAAAGAGAAATCCGTGCCTTTGTACCAGAAGAATCATGGAAGATTATGGCAAAAATTGGAGGAACAACTCCGATGATGATCGAACTCGCGAAGATTGGATCAAAACCTGCTAAGATGAAGACAGAAGCAGATATACAGGAATTTTTCAAATCTCATGGTATCAATCTTCCTGGCATCAAAACTCAAAAAGATAAAAAAGGAAATCTGATTTTTACTTTTCCACAAGAAGAGTCTTTTTCTCTGACAGAAAGCGATGTAAAAGCGGGAACTCGTACACCAGGAGCTCCATTCACTACATCGACACTTCAGCAAGAAGCGAGTCGAAAACTCGGATATGGAGTGAAGATGACGATGGATATCGCGCAACGACTCTATCAGAATGGTCATATTACTTATATGAGAACGGATTCAGTTAATCTCTCAGATCTTGCGATCGGTGCAGCTCGGGATTTTATCACCAAAGAATATGGTTCTGAATATGCGATGCCAAATGGTCGAAAATATAAAACTAAACAAGCGAGCGCACAAGAGGCGCATGAGGCGATTCGTCCTACATATATGGACAAAACTCCCGAAGCTATCGGACTTGATGCACAAGAAGCAAAACTCTATCGTCTTATCTGGGAACGAACCGTTGCATCTCAGATGCAGGAGGCTCAAGTTGAAACTACGACATATCATTTTTCCCCTACTTCATCTCCGAGTGAAGATTGGACTGTAAAAGGTGAGGTGATCAAGTTTCCAGGTTTTATGAAGCTCTATATTGAAGGAACGGATGATGAGCATGATGAAGAGAGTGACACCAAGAAACTTCCTCTCGTTCGCAAATGAGAAGAAGTGTTGTCTGAAGATTTTGCTGGAAATCAGAAATTCTCACTTCCACCACCACGTTATACAGAAGCCTCACTCGTGAAGAAACTTGAATCAGAATGAATCGGTCGTCCGTCAACCTATGCACCAACGATCCAGACAATTCAAGATCGCGGATATGTCGTGATCGAATCCAAGAAGCTCCTTCCAACAGATATCGCATTTGTAGTAGTGGATTATCTTGAACAAGAATTCGAGGGATTTATGCAATATAGTTTTACAGCTGAAGTTGAAAGACAATTCGATCAGATTGCTGAAGGTAAACTCGAATGGACGAAGATGCTCTGAGATTTCTATACTCCATTCCATGCGTCTATCGAGGAGGCACTTGGTACAGATGGAAGATTTTCTGGAGAACGCATTCTCGGAAAAGATCCTGCCACAGGTCGTACGGTACTCACTCGTATGAGTCGATTTGGTCCAGTGATCCAGATTGGTGCCCCAGATGAACTCGCAGAAGAGGAGAAACCACGATATGCAAATCTCACTGCAGGAATCTATATAGAAGATGTTACTCTGGAACAAGCACTGACATTATTCTCATTTCCCAAGGACATTGGTTCTTATGAAGATAAACCTCTTTCTATTGGACAAGGTAGATTTGGTCCATATGTCAAATGGGGAGAAGCATTTGTCTCTATTCCACGAGGAGAAGATGCTCATGCTGTAGATCTCTCTCGTGCTATCGAACTCATTGAAGCTAAAAAGATCGAAGATGCTCCCGTGGGATCATATGAATGAGAATGATATACTAAGTGAAAGGGAAGATTTGGTCCATTTCTTAAATGGAAATGACTCTATATCAATGTTCCAGTTCGTTTTGATTTTGAGAATCTCTCGGAATCTGATGCACAATCTCTCATCGCTGCAAAAGTAGATAAAGAAGCGAATCGCTATATTCACAATTGGCCAGAAGTGAAAATCTCAGTTGAGAATGGTCGTTATGGTCCGTTTATCAAGTTTGGTAAAGAAAATGTCTATCTCAAACGAGGTGGCAAAAAAATCACAGAAACAGAAGAAATCAAGGCACTTACTCTGGATGATGTGAAAGAAATGATTTCAGAACAGATTCCTGACGCATTCAAAGAAAAAAAGAAACCTGCCGCTAAAAAAGCTCCCGCAAAGAAATCTACTCCAAAAAAGAAAGCAGAGTAAATCCAAAAAACTCTATCTATATTATTTAGGTAGAGTTTTTTGATATTATCTATGATTTTTATATACTCTCATTTATTTACGTTATTGTATGAGTTTTTTTGCTACTATAAAGAGATTATATTCTCCTATGAAAGATGATCCTATTGCTTTTATACAGAATATTACAGAGGCGGTATTTGTCGGATTATATATGGTTTTTTCGATTGAGATTACCAAACTTATACTCAAAACTATCCAAAGTGGAGATACAGATTTTTTCTATACACTCATAGCGTTATATGCTGTAGTGAGTATTATTTTAATGGGGGCTCGTTTTATGATTAATCATTGGGGGTGGGCACGAATCTCTATGGGATGAGTATCCCGTCTCAGTCATCGCTATTTGAGTCAGTTTGTTCAGGCAGATGGTAATCAGGTAGAAAAAATCGGTACAGGTAGGTTTATCTCAATTCTTGAAAAGGGAATGTATAAATGGATGGATGTACTTTTTGATACTACTTTTACAGGAACGGTGAATTTGATTATGGTAATATATGCAATGTACACCATTGCTTCAATTAGTTTTATTGGCTGAATAATATCATTTTGACTTTTATTGCTGGCTGGAATTGTGGCTACTTATGCCAATATTTGGATGGCAGAGAAGCGACAACTCAGACGCAAAGAACAGAATGAAGCCAATCATCATACCGTTGTGATGCTTATGTCCAAGAATGAACTTCTTCAGAATAATTGATTGGATGCTATTTTACAAAAAATTTCTCACCATCTCGATAGAGCGAGAAAATTCCAAGAAACGGTGAATCTTGGATTTGTTGTTATTGAAGAATTTCCAAGATTTATCTTTCTTATTCTGAGAATTGGGGTATATATTTACATTGTAGAATCAGCAATAGTATCAAATATTAATATTGTTGATTTGGGTATGTTTGTAACTATTATAGTTCTTGCTGAGAAGAATATGAATGAATTTCTTCATATGTTGAGGGCTATTTTGCGAGAATTTTCTCAGATTTCTATTCTTTGGGAAACATTTGATTCGCTCAGTCCCATCAGGGGCTATGATGTTGGGAAAAAATTCATTATTCGAGATAAAAATATAGAAATACAAAATATTTCATATGGATATTCTTCTAAGAAAATATTTGAAGATTTTTCTCTCATAATTGAAAAATGAAAAAAAATCGCACTCGTAGGAGCGAGTGGCGGATGAAAAACCACTCTTATAAAACTAATTGCCTGATATCTTCGTCCTGAATCTGGTAGTATATCTATACTAGGAAATGAACTGGGTAATACAGCACTCAAGACCTACTATCCACATATTGGATATCTTACACAAGATCCTGCTGTATTTGATGCCACTATTCGAGATAATCTCCTATCAGCAATAGGTGATAAAAATAGTAAAAATTCAGATAAAAAACTCATCGAAGCACTGAAGCTCGCACATTGTGAATTTGTTTTTGATCTTGAAAAATGACTCGATACTGAGATAGGGGAGCGTTGAGTTCGTCTTTCTGGAGGACAAAAACAACGTATTGCGATTGCAAAAATATTTCTCAAGGATCCTGAAATTATACTTTTAGATGAGCCTACTTCTGCACTGGATAGCTTTTCTGAAGAGGCAATTACGATTGCACTTGATGAATTATTCAAATGACGTACAGTGATCATCGTCGCACATAGATTACAAACGGTACGTAAGGCAGATGATATTATCGTACTGGAGTGAGGTAAAGTTATAGAACGTGGAGTTCACGATGAACTCGTGAATCAGGGATGAACATATGCGAAGATGCTCGAGTTACAGAGTTGATTTTAATAATTTTTTATACGATGCGTATTTTTTTCTCGATAGTTTTTCTCTTTTGTATTTGATTCTCATGACTTCATGCAGCGCCAGTTATTTCTCAAAAAGAAATGGCACGTGATCTGAATTCTATTCTTCTCTCTCGAGCAAGTATAGAAACAACGGACAAAAAAATTCCAAAATATATTGTCATCTCTCGCAAATATCTTCGTGATCTTGATGCATTCGGGCAAAAATATATCACTCCTTTATGAGTATTTTCTCTTCGTCCAGAACTCGATCGAACTCTATCCTATCATCTTCGTATTCAGCAATATAGTCTGTCTTGTGAGATTGCAGCACTACAGATTATTCTCGGATGACTTGGTGTTGTGGTTTCTGAAAAAGATATATTTGCAGGTATTCCTATATTTAATTTTCCCTATACAGCATGAGGTATTTGGGGTGATCCAGATAGAGAATTTGTTTGATCATATACGGGATCTCAGGCCAAAAAGACAGGTTACGGAATCTATGAAAAGCCACTTGCTATATATGCAAAGAAATATGGATTTGCTACTGAGATAATCAATCAATATACCTATACAGGATGACTCAATCCACATAAGCATCTAGTTAAACTACTCGAAAAAATCGAAGATAAAAATACACACGTACTCCTTTGGTGAGATTGGTGTACAACTCTTGCAAATGAAGATGGCATACTCAAATCTTGAGGCAAATGGATTATTCCATTTTTTCCACTTCCTGCACGAAATACGTGCAAATGAAAGGCAAGTGATCGAATCATGAATTGGAAAACACCAGATGGTAAGCAAATTAGTGGACTGGCTTGAGAACATGCATTCATATTGCTTGGGTATGTCGGATCAAAATCCAAACCAACTCATATTATTGCATGGGACACCTACACATGAAGACATATATATTCTTATGGCGAGTGGATGAGAAAGTGGTCACTTATGCAAAATCGATCACTCATTATTAGTCGAAAATAATTCCAATAAAAATTATAAGAATACTAATTATATTATATCTTTCATTTGATTTCTTTAAAATAAAAATGCAGTTATATTATTAATAAATTATACAATACTTTTTAATTAATTTTAGAAAGAGATTTCATTTTCTTTTATCAAAAAAGCTTATCTTATTTGTTTATTTACCAGGTATTTCTTTTTTATTATTATTTGATT
>JAIESH010000056.1 GCA_019746175.1 Candidatus Altimarinota bacterium | reverse complement strand
AGTATACTTAAGTGGAGCATCTGCAACGGGTATAACATTAAATTCTGGTACTGGAACAATCAATCTTGTTTCTGCAAGTTCACTCCTCAGTATCCCTACGAATAATCTCATTATCACTGCCTCTGGATCACCTTGGAACGGAATACTCAGGGCACCTACTGTAACTCAAACTGGTGGAACAATCTTGGTAGGTGGAAGTCTCATTAGTTCTTCATTTGTATATAGTCTCGGCTCTCCTGGTACCGAACTTCTCCTGTCTGGCGGAATGGCTACTATAACTCTATTTGTTCCAGTCGGAGCTCTTCAAGGAGTTAATCTTCCAGTATACAGATCAGATAATGGATGATCAACGTATGTACTTGTAACGAATTGTACTATCTCAAATACATTTACATGTACATTCACCACAAATCACTTCTCGTTATTTGCCATAGGTGTACCTCCAGTAGTTTCAGTACCAGGTGGTGGATCTAGTTCAGGACCTGGTGGACCAATTTGAGGATGGATTAACCCTATGTGGAATGTTATATTTGGTGGATCTACAGGAATTCAATATCCAGTAATGCCAATTCCAGGAATAAGTCCAAATGTAATTATTAAAAAACCAATTCTTGGAAATATACAAAAAGTACTTTTCTATTCAAAATCACTCTATAAGATTAATTCACCTAAGATCGTTAATATCTATACAAGTAAATCACTTTCTTCAAGAACTATTGGTTACTTCAAAGCATGAAAAATGTTGCGTATAAAATATATGGATTCTATGTGATGGTCACTTGTTGTTGCTCCATCAGGACAATGGTGATTTATCCGATCTGAGTACTTGACACAAATCTAAATACTAATAGGGTAGGCTTCTCTCAGGGGAATTCTATTCATAATAATGCATATAAAAATGATACCAAAATCAAAAATCTCTTATATCAAATCCCTTCATGATAAGAACTGCCGATATGAAGAATGAATTTTCTTAGTAGAATGAAAAAAATCTATTATGGAATTCGTTGTATCAGATTTTGAGATTATTGAAGGATATCTTACTGAAACATTTCTCACTGGAAAAACATTTGATTTTCCAGTGAGTACAGTAAACCAGAATGAACTTTCTCGTATTACTACTCTATCTAGCAATGATTCATGAGTAATACTTGTGAAAATGAAAACACATATTCTTCCGAATGAGATCAAAGATAATGAATTAGTATTAGTACTAGATTCGATTAATGATCCAGGAAATCTCGGAACAATTATACGTATTGCTGACTGGTATGGCGTTGCGCGCATCATCGCATCAACAGATACAGTGGATTGTTATAATCCAAAAGTTATCATGGCTACAATGGGTTCATTTTCCAGAATTCCTGTAATATATACAAATATAGTTCAATATCTGTCCAAATTTAATAAAAATATATATTGAGCGTATCTTGATGGTCAAAATATACATACAGCATCATTTCCAAAAGATGGAATCCATATAGTGATTGGCAATGAAGCTCATGGAATTAGTGAAATAGTTCAGCCTCATATTACCGGTAAGATTACTATTCCTCGTTTTGGAAAAGCGGAATCTCTCAATGCTTGAGTTGCTACTGCTATAATCATCGATAGAATTGTTGGATCATTCCAATAAATTATTAATTATTCATTAATAATTATAGTTTGCAATTTTTATAGATATACATACTATTCCAGTATAAATATAGGCGTAATATAAATACATATTGATATGAATAAGTTTTCTAGATTTCAATCTTTCTAAAAAATTCAATGTTTACAAAATTTGTAATCATACTAGCGTCCATATGTATCCCAATTGGGAATTTTTCACTTTCCTATGCACATCCACTTGATGTATCCAATACAACACTTACCCTTTATGAGGATAATATTATTGGAGTGACTTATATTCATCCAGTAGAACTAGATAGAATTCTCGTGAATAGTTTATGAATGGAACCAACTAAGATTACAATCGAGAGTTATTATACATTGACAGGTACACTTACTAAGTATTTGCAAGAAACCTTTCTTGCAACAAATCAGGGAGAATTATGTGTGATGTGAAATTTTGAATTTAGAGAATGACTCATGATAGATGAGATATATAGCTGAGGATTTCCTATTTCTTACACATTTTCTTGCAGTACAAGAATTGATAACCCAATGATTCAGATCACCTTCTTGAAAGAAGTTCCACTTCAAACGAATCGTCTCTATGTATATCGCCTCATAAATGGCGAGGCAGTTAGATCTGATTATAAGGTTCTTAATGCCAAAAAAGATACCCATACGATTGATATATCACTCGAAACTGGCAGGGTTATGATTGATTCAGATTGAGATGGACTTTCAGATGATGATGAAATTCTTTATGCAACCAATCCAAATAACAAAGATACTGATAGTGATGGTTATAATGATAATATTGAAATTCAGAGCTCTTGGAATCCAGTTAGTAAAGAGCTTTCTCCATGACAAAAGCCTTTTGATACTGATAGTCCAAATTCTTCAGAGACTATAAATACTATTATTGATCCAAGACAAGGAAATAATTTATCTCAAGATTCTTGAGTATGGTGATGAGAAAGATTTCGCAATATTCTCAGAGATATTCGTATATATGCAGATGATTCTAGTAGTAGTACTTTTTGGTTGCTCCTTTTTTCAATTTGAGTACTAGGATTTCTTCATGCCCTCGGGCCTGGTCACTCAAAATGAATTCTTATTTCACAAATCATTGATGATGAAATGTCATATACCAAGAGTATTTTATATTGCTTGGTTTTTACCTGTATTCACCTGATAGATATTGTAGTAGTAGTAGCTATTACAAAAATCTTTTTTAATATTCTTGATCCAAGTGTATATCTCTCAACAATATCTCGTATTAGTGCTGTTTTGGTACTTGGTATAGGATTATATTTGAGTTTTTATTCTATTCGAAAATATAGAAAATCGGTATCTGAAAAAGATAGTGAATGAACATTTTTGAAAAAGAAAAATTATTTGATTATGGCATTTATTGCATGATTGACTCCATGTGCATTTGGATGGAGTATATTCCTAATGTTACTAGCGATATGAAAAATGTCGCTCGCACCGCCGCTGTTACTCGCTCTTGGAATCTGAATCTTCTTATGCCTCTTGAGTATTGCAACAGTGACAGCTTTCATGAGAAATAGAATATATAGATTTGCTCCAAGAATCTGAAAAATATCACCAATAGTCTCTTCTGTATTTATTGTTTGTATTGGATTCACATTGATGCTCGCCAATTTTTAGCTTTAGCTAAGATATATTCCGCTCAAAATAGAAAAATGTAACTTTATTTCCCTCATTTCCTTATATGAAAAAAATACTATCCATATTCCTTATCTTTGCTTACTTATTGAGCAATGTAGTATCTACTGCAATAGCCGTAAATACAGATGAGAGAGCAAGTCCTTGGACTCGTGAAAAGGCCGCACATCTTGCGAAGATTGCATTATTTAGTGCTGATAAAGCTAAGGTAGATTCACTTTTGGCAGCTGGAAGTGCTGTTGCTGCAGTTAATCTGATATTTCCCGATCAGAATTGACCTGATCGTACTGAATATAATGCCAACATCCTTGCATACACATCAACAGGATTTAACTGGTGAGATGCCAATCATACTACTCGATTGTATCAGCTCATGTATGCGAGTGATCCATATGAAGGAAAACGTAAGTTATTTTCATTATATGAAGATATTTTCTCAGTGAATGCAGACGGATGAAAAGATATTACCTATAAGGATGTATATGATTTACATACTCTTGTATTTACAAATATGTTCTGAAATTATCAGGCACTTGTAAAAAAAGTACTCTATAATAATGGAGCACCAGGGGATTATGCTGCTGGTAAATTTTTGGATTTATTTAATCAACAAGATCCAAAATCACCAAATGAAAACTATGCTCGTGAGCTACTTCAATTATTTTTAATGGGGGAGTATGAGCCATATGAATCAAAAGATAATAATGATATTCGTAATTATGAAGAATCTGATGTGATAGCACTTGCGAGAATCCTCACAGGACTCAAATCTAATGCTATGACTCATGCTATTACTTTTGATCCACTGAATCATTATTCTGGAGCAACTCTCAAGTTCCTATCATGAGCCCTTACTGGAAACAATCCTCCTTACTATGACAGTGCCTCTGGTACTATTGATCCTATTGCAATCATTAATTCAGTAAATGGAAATAATGGACTTACAGATAATGCTATAGAATATATTTTTGCAAAAAGAAGTGATGCAATTGCATTATTCCTCGCTGATCGAATTGCAAGATTCTATATTAGTGACAAGCCAACTCGTGCAGAACTTGATTTTATTGCACAAGTAATCAAAAATAATAATTTTGACATGTTCACTTCTATCAAGGCAATCCTTGCGCTTGATATGGTATATAGCAATGCTTCAATGAACGGAGTCAGGTATAAGAACCCATTAGACCTTGCTATAGGAACTACTCGTTTACTACGAGGTAATAGTTTTACTGGAATTATCGTGGATCCAAATATCTATGACACTAATCTATTGCGCCGACTTGGTTGGACCCCATATTTCCCTGGAAGTATTTTCGGAAGAGATGGATTTGATAATTCTATCAAGTGGTCGAGTACAAGTGCACAGAGCGCTTGGATGAGCGCATCTAATTATTTTACCTATCGAACAACTGGGACGGGTGCCATAGATTTTCTGCCATTACTCGGTAATCAAAAAAAGGAACTCACCACAGGAAGTATTCCAGTTATGACTCATGCAAACAATAGTTATACTGGTGCTATGACTATCGTTTCTGGTACTCTTGAACTCTGAAATCCAATTCCATGAGTTTCAGTTGCGGCCCTCTCAGTGGCTGAGGTACCTGCTCCATTATATTCATTTGCACTTGATCCAGTTGTAAGTATTGAAGGATGAGAAAATCTCGAACTATTTAAGGATGATGCTGGTCAATGGCTGTATGAAGAAGTATCTTTTCTTCCTGAGAAAACTATCTTAGAATCATTATTTCTTGATAATACAGAAATAACCCCAGTTGAAGTTATTAAAACTATATCAGAAGAATCTATACCAACACAATCTTCAAATCCTACACTTCCTGAAACCACTACAGGAGTTACCACTGAGACTGGTGCGGTAACTGAAGTTCTTAACCCTGAACCTATATCAAAAACAGTAGAAGAGCCAACTGAAGAAACATCAGTAGTTATTCTTTCTGCTACAGCAGACTCTACATCAACTGATGTTTCTATTGAAGTAGTTGAAGAGCCAACCTTAACAGTTGAAACTACCACAGGAGCTACTACTGAAACTGGTAGTACAACAGAAACAGGATCGGTTATTGAGATATTACCAATAATTGATAATACAGGTGCCACTAACACTGGTGAGACAGTAACTGGTGCAACTACCGAAACAAAACAAGAACCAATAGTAGAAGAAAAGATAGTTACTCCACTTGCAACAGCAACTATTTTGACAGGATCAGTTTCTATGCCTACATTCAAGATTAATACCAATCTTGGAACTGTAGTGATTGCATCAGGAACATATATAGTAGATACTCGTACTCTCCTTATTCACTCAGGAACTCTTGTTCTAGCTGGATCTGGTACTGAGATTCTCTCTGGATCAATATTGTTTGATGCTAGTTCCAAACTCATTGCTGATACTATTACGGCAAACGAAATTATTGATATATATGAAACTCATATCTATGGTGAAAAACGATTACAATCAGACGCTAGAATTATACTCAATGAATTTTTAACAAAAAATGCAAGCGGTGCCGTAATGCCAGTAGCACCAACGAATACTGTTTATTTTAACAAATATATTCGTGGACTTCTCTCTATTTTGCTTTCTCAGCCAGAATATGTTCTTTCTACTGGATATGATCAACCAGCAATTGTTGACCCCACAGAACAACGTTTTCTTGATAATATCACTGGAAAACTCTTCTTCGTAGAGCTCTATGGATGAAATGATTATCTTACGAGTATTATTCCAAAAGATGAATATAGTACCTATGTGGATTATCGAACAAACCAATCATGAAGCATTGCCATAACTGGTACTTGACTTGTAGATATTGGGAATTTTTATATGAATTCTGCACTCGCTTTTGGTAGTGGATGATGACCAGGATTCAAAGCACTCTACGATCAAGGATATCTCAAGATATTTAATCGTGTTGGAGGATATAAGCATTCGAATGATCATGATGCTGCCGCTAAGCAAATTACATCTTATGATAGCACTACTTCTATGTCTGCAGATGGAGCATTTGGTCGATTGGTTAAATCAGAATTCGAAAGTTCACATACGATTTCTCTAGGAGCAAAACTTCCAAATATTTTCCGAGGTGGTCACTTCGTAAATATGGGAGGAAGCGTAATCCTTGTTAATCCACTTGATCAAGGTGGTCAATTCAAGGGGCATATGGACGCTATGCAGAAACTCACACTTATGAGAACCTATCCAGGAAGTACGAGAGATCTATTTAAGGATGCTGGTCGAATTAGCGAAATTGCTAAGACATCAGTAGCTCAAGGTGGACCAGCTGGAGCAAGTGGAGACATGAATAGTGTCTTTAGATTTGCTAAAGTACTCCTTAATAACAACATTGGAAGATCATTCTATATGGGTGGTTATGGTTGATATGATACTCATGGTGATCAACTCAATGGACTCAATAAAAATCTGAATTTCGTAGCGAATGCTGTTACAACATTTTTCAATGAAGTAAAAGATACACAAGATGTAACTATCGTGATTTTCTCTGAATTCTGAAGAACAAACAAGACCAATGGCGACTTTGGAACAGATCATGGTGATGGAGGTGGTATGTATGTAATTACTTCTAATGCCGCTCTTCGATCTCAATTACAAGCAGGTACATATGGAAATATGTCGATTAAAAATGCTAAAAATAATTCACTCGGAATTGGTGTAGACTATCGTTCAGTATATGGAACTATCTATCAGAATCTTTACGGATTAAACCCAAGTACTTTTTTTGGTAGACCAATTGACTTATTCAAAGATATTAGTACTACTCCAAATGAGATAAGTTTATTGAGCTATTCATATCAACCATCTGGACAAACACCACTCCTGAATGTTGAACTTACAGTAACAGGAAGTAACTTTGATCCAGGAAAAGCTGGATATACACGTCTCCTTACAGGAACTGGACCAACGAATCAGAAAATCACTCGTCTGAGCGAGAGAGTTGTTCCTGGATGATACAGATATACATTTCAGATTAATCCAAATTCACAACCGTATTATACACTAGAATCATTATCTAATCAGTATGCTGTTGCAGGTTTTTCTGGTATATTTACTGGAGCCACTGCACCACTCGTTCTTGGAAACGCAGTTCGTGAAATTTCCAAAGTTAAAACAAGTATTTTACCTATTTTTAATAATACAACCGTACCAACTAGACTCTCATGAACAGGATTAATCCTTGAGAGCACAGGTAGTAATATTCTTACTATTCCTGATAATAATCAGATTAGAATAGTATTCTCATCTGGAATGACAAATATCAATGATCTCACATATAGTACCACTGGATCAGTAGTATGGAAAGGTTGATTTATTCTTGGTGAAAAAGTTGATAAAGAACAATTTCTTCCTCCTAATGCTATTATTGCATCTGATAATAGAACTATCCAAAAACAAAATATTACTCATCTTATGAAAATCGGTGCTGATATTCGTGGTATAGGAATGAAATTGAATCAGAAGGTAGGACTTGAATTCGTTGGACTAACAGTATGAGAACAATATCGTGCCATATCTAGTGAAGATGGTATATTCTGGAGTGATGTGGAAATGCCAGGAAAAGTATATCAATCGAGTGCTACTGGATCCGTGGTTGTTAATACTGATCACTTCTCATATTTTGCACTTCTCGCAAACAATGCAGTGCAAGTTGCTCCAACGTGTACAATCTCAATTAATCCAAATAGCGTAGTTAATGGAAGTGGAGCTACACTTAGCTGGTCAATGCTCAATAGCTTAACTGGAACGCTTAATCCTGGGAATACCATCCTTGCATCATCTGGTTCTACAGTTATTGTTCCTCCACCAAATGCTACAACTCCATATGTTCTCACAGTAAGCAATGGAGCTGGAACTAGTTCTTGTACAGCCTCAATTATATCAGCACCAGTGGTAGTGGTGCCTCCTGTGACTCCACCACCTTCATGTATAATTACAGCTAATCCAAACAGTGTAGTTAATGGAAGTAGTACAACTCTTACATGGTCAATGCTCAATACTTCTACTGGAACTATTAATCCTGGTAATCTTACCGTAGGATCATCTGGTTCTGTAGTAGTAGTTCCTTTATCCAATAGTACTACAGTCTATACAATGAGTGTTGTTAGTGGTATACAAGTTAATTCTTGTAATGTATCAGTAACAGCAGCTGCAGTGGTGGTTACTCCACCAGTCACACCTCCTGTTACTCCACCAGTAAATCCTCCATCTTGAGGTGGCGGAGGTGGTGGCGGATCATCTTCAGTATGACCTGGAGGCGGAGGTGGTGGCGGATCTGCACCAATCGCTGGACTCATCGATCTATGTCCTACAGGAGATCGTTCATCAAGTCAGTTTGATGGTACGTGTGAAGGATCACTCAGAAATCCAGTTGTTGTGAATACTAATTCTTCAACATTCAAAAATGGTCTCTATATCAATTCGCCACAGATTACAAAACTCAATATAGCGAGTAGTCTTGATTCATTGATTGCAAGTCTTGAGTCCAATAATTCTCCAGCACTTGATTCAAGACTCGAACAGAATCTCTATATCCTTTCCCTTGATACTTGGAGAGAGGTTACTAAGAGAAAAGATATCAATGTGACTAAGGCTAAACAAATTATCCAAGAACTCAATGGATTAAAAACTAAAACTCTTAAGCCTTCTACTCATAGGGCTATCGATATGATCGTGTGAGTATTCGAACAGTTTATGGATGCTGGTGGATTCAAATCTCAGACAATTATTGCTTCGTCAGTTTCTGTTGATAATGCAGAATCTGTGATTCCAGATGAATCAACTATTGCAAATTCCGCATACAAGTATGTGCAAGCAGAAAGATCAGTGACATTCCGTCAAAGTGCTTATGTATGAGTCACTAATGTCCTTGGATATCTTTCTCGTAATACAAAAGCCCTTGTTCTCGAAGAGGTAAATGGTTGGTCCAAAGTTCTCTATGATGGTGTTGAAGGATATATCAAGAGTTCATACTTGAGAAATCAAAATGCTGCTGATATTGCTCGTGAAAAAGGTTCGCTAGATAATAATGATATTGGACATGTGAATGTTGAGAGAAGCGCTTATGTTCGCATGAATCCATCACTTAGTGCGCGCATTGGATCAGTAGTATATAGAGATAATAAGGTGACTATTTTAGATAGATTGGCTGGTTGGTATGAGGTTCTCCTTTCTAACGGTACTCGTGGATTTATCAGACGGGAACTCGTGAACACGATGGATACTTCCAATTAACAAAAATAGAGTTATTTTTTTAATTATTTCTTTTTATGAAATATACTATTCTAGTAGCTCTACTTATCTGAATTTGTTCATACTCGAGTTGTTACGCAGTGACACAAAATCAGAGAAATTCTATACTGGAGGCCCATAATTCTATTCGCCTGGA
>JAIESH010000110.1 GCA_019746175.1 Candidatus Altimarinota bacterium | reverse complement strand
CTGAAAAATGGATCATCAGCTCAGCTCCATTGCTGAGAAAGAATGGACTACGAATGCAACTGAAATCAAAAAGAAGAATCCTACGATGGATCTCTCTCAATATACCAAGCAACTCAAGGATAATTATACAACCTATATAAAATGAGATATAGAAAGAAAACTTGCTATTAAGTCGCTTGGGGTGTGACCATTTGAAAAATCAGATTCTGTTCTCTGGAATCAGTATCGTGATGCCGTTGATCCGCTCGATGAGTGGAATAAGTTCTCAGATGAGACTATGACGAGTATAGCTAATTTTGTGGCCTATGATCTGTCGAGTATGTTGATTTCGGGTGGTGTGGCTGGATTAATAGGTCGCTGAGCAGTATGGGCAACAAAATGAGTAATGGGAGCAGAGCGAGTAGCTCAGGTATCATCGAGTGCATGAAAAATGAATTCTCTAGCCAGAACTACATGAGCAATTACTCGTGCTGGAATCGAGGGAACTAGTTTCACGGCTATCCATGCTGGAGTACGTAATCAAGAATGGTTTCTCAATCAACCTAATCCAGTGCAACAGATTATTATCAATTCACTCGGATTTGGGCTTTTTCGATCAGCATCATCAGGACAGGTTGCTAAGTTATTTTCATGAATTGAGAATCCAATGATTAATGGTCTTCTAAAACAAGGATTAATTGTCCCGGCAATTATCACAGGAGTTCAGACGGGGTTATTTGATTATACGAGACTCGCAAACAAGGATCCATCAGTATGGAATGATATTTGGTCGAATTTCCTTCTCAATGCTGCCATGGGAGGATTGTTTATGTGATTTGCAAAAAAGAGTCCAACAGGTGAACAATCAGGAGTTGTAAAAACTCCAAAAGGAGAGGTGCCAGTACATAAGCATCTAGATGGTAAAATAGATATAGAGGTTCCTGGTATAAATAATACGACGAATAAAGTGACTATCACTCCTAATAAGGAACTCAGTGAACACCTCAATAAAACACCAGAAACTAATGTTCGTGGTAAGCCACTTACATCAAATCCAGCACCACCGAAGGTGAATCCAACCGAGCCATCACCAGTAGTAAATAAAGTTGAACCTACTCATATCCAAGAGGTACACCCTGGACAACCAGTAATTGAGGGAGTTTTAGATAATAGTACACAATTTGGCACATGGATGGAATGAGCTATCCCAAAATATCATAAGAAAAACCATCCAGTTGGTTCTGTAATAAAATTCGGTGATGATATGGAAGTTAAAATCCTTGATAAATGAGCATACGAAGTGAACTATAAGTGAAAAACTCAAACCTATGATACGCATGCAGACCTCTCTGCGAATATCGGGAAAATCATAAAAACTCCAGAGGAACGACTTGCTCTCATCAAATCAACAGAATCTGTAAAATTTGATTTCAAAAAACTTGATATGCAAATGATACCTGAGACAGATTGACTCAGATTTAAGTCTCATGCAGATGGAAAAATCGGAGTGCAGAAAAAGAATCCGACGACAAATGCCTGGGAAGATATAGATATGAATACGCTTACTCCAAACGAAGCAATGGCAGCGGAGGCACATTTTTTCTGAAAGACAACAAAAGATATCCAATTCGTAAAAACAAAACTCGAATGAGCTCATTTGGATGATGCAGTATCTCATGCAGAAAAACAAAGTTTTATAAAAAAACATGGCCTTGCTGCATGGCACAAACTTCAGTCAGGATTCAATACTGCAAAAGATAAAACCATTGGCGGATGAAAATTTTTACTATGGGAAGCCCCAACAAAAACGCTTGGATTTTTAACTGGAATTAATCAAGGGAGACAAACACTTAAATGAGCACTAGCATGGAGTACAGGAGTAGAGATAGCTGATCTTATTTTTGATCCAGAAGAACGAGAGTGGAGCTTGGAGAATGCTGGAGAATTTATTTTTCGATTAGGAGTATTACGGTATATGTGAGTTTTGAGTGGTACTGCAGCACTTACTTTACAAAATTATATTACATCAAAGTTTAATTTTTCAAATAATACAGAAGTTCCACAACCTAGCCCAACTATACAAAGTCAATCAACTCAATCTCAATCAATGCCATCAGAAACTATTATTGATAAATCAGAAACTACAATCTAAGTATGAATAAGTATGTACAATCATCTTTGGCAGCTGTAGCTTTATCTACATCAGTTTGATGTTCGGATCATGCAAAAGATTCGAATCATTCAGATGGTTATGCTCATGTTGCTTCTATATCTTGTGATAGTCCAGAGAACCCAACTGCAACTATCAAGATGAGAACATTGGACAAGATGGATGGGATATGTTCCTATTCTCGTGTGGAGATCGTTCCAGGTGATATATACTTCAATACAGCAAATCATTGTCTGAAATTATCAGAAAATTGATCATTTAGAACAGATGGAGTCCTCGCGAAGTCACTCACAAAAAGAGCAAAACAGATAAACAACAATATTGACTCTGTCAATGCACTTGGTAAACTGCCAAGGCCTATACCAGCATCTCGATATACCAATGAGCAGATGGATGATCAGATTGTTACAATATTTGCGAGAAATCCCAATGCCACTCATGACGCCACTTCTTGTTACAAGATAACTGGATCATATATAGCCAAGGATGGAATTGGAGCCGTGGTACTCACGGCTAGAGACTTTCAATTGATCAATGAGGTTACTCGTAAATCAAATACTTTTGGGTGATCATCCGGGTCTGCCGTATTAGATCATCATTGAAATATGTTTGGTCGATTAATTGCCTCTACTGATAAAAACTTTGGCTTCCTTTGAACAGTATTATTGATTAATCCCATTCGTAAATCAGATTGATCTATCGAACTTCACCAATAATCAGATTATTCTTATATTATCCACTTATTCTTATGTCAGACTCTCCAAAAGCATCTCCAAATGAACAATCAATACTATCTGAGGCAAATTCAAAATTGCATAAAGTTATTGATATCAGCCGTGAGGCATTAGCAGAAAAACTTTGAATAAAACCAGAAGAGCTTCCTGATAAGAAATTTTTTCGTATTGTTGATGCACAGTTAGATAAATTGGAACATATAGATCCAGCTAACAAGGCAAAGGCACTGAAAGAAACTCTTTCATCAATTCGTGCTCAAGAAGTTGCTGATAAAGCCACAGAACTCTGAAAGGACGGAGTTGATGCTGCTAAAAAAATTGCTCCTGAGGCTATGATGGCATCAGTTAAAAAAACTACTGAAGAACTCAAAAATAAAGCCTGAGAGTCTGGAGCTGAACTTGCATGAGCAGTGACTGCAATAGTATGAGCCAAGAGTGTAGATGATGTTACAAAAGGATTTACGGGCGTATCTAAGGCTATAGATAGTATCTCCTCAACCTTATCATCTGCTATGAAGGGGATTTGAGAGCTAATATCTTCTTTTATGAAGATGCTCGGCCTGGATAAATTCTTCAAGAGTGTTGGTGGTATTTTTGGTTTGAAATTCGATGAAAAGAAAGAATGAGAAAAAAAAGATCCAAAACCCCCCGAAGAAAAATCAGATGTAACTCAACAAAAACCAAAAGAAATAGCAAAAACTGTAGAAAATTATGGTGAAAAAATCAGAGAAAAGTATTGGAACTCTATGCTCGCGGAAGGATGGATCAAGGATCCAAAAAATCAGAGAAAAGAATTTGATAAGCTCTGGACAGAGTATAGTAACAAGATGAAGACAGCTACCAAAGAATCTTATGATATGATCAGTGGATCGAAAAATGGAGTATTGTGAGAGCAAATCTTTGAGAGTTCACAGGCATCACTCTCATTTCTTGTTTCACTCGTGTCCAAGTGAGTTATCCCAACGGAAGCACTACAGGTAAAAATCGGTGAATATGGTGAAAAAGCAATTGAGATAGGTCTCAAATCTACTAAAAATCTCATCCTTGGTAGTCCAGTAGATGCAATCAACACTCTCTGACAATTTGGTTCGAGCGATTTCGAACATCTCAGCCAAGCAGAACGAAGAGTAATATTGTCATCAGTTCATCATAGTATGGCAGTGCCACTCTATATGACAGGTATAATGACTAAGGCTCTTGGAAAAATGGCGTTATTCGGCATATACTATGATCATGGAATTGGTTTTACACAGATGGGATCTATGATATCAGCAACAGCATGAAACTACGAGAAATCATCAAAACGCCTCACTGAACTCATGACCATGCTCGGCGATACCCATGTCAAAGAAACACAAAGTTATGTAAATGTATTTAATAGTATAATTGCAGAAAGTCAGGCTAAAACTCAAGTAATGCAGGTATTCATGAACATGAAGAATTCTGGAAAATCATGAGCTGAAATAATCAAAGCAATTGAATCACTACCAGTAGATAAAAAGATCATTGCAGAACTGCTCTGAGAACTTAGATGAGCTGGGACAGATATCAAGGCTATGTCAGGTTTTATGAGTAAATTTGTATCGAATACAGCACTTGCAGATACGAAACTCGGTGGCTGGGAAAAAATGTGGAAATCTGTATCAGGTACTATGAATCTGACTCATGATATGCAGACGAGTATAGATGGTGCCATGGATGCATATAAAAATAGCTGCAAGAGAATGTCAGAAGTGGTACGATCGGATATTTCTATCGTGAGAGCCCTCAATAATGCAAGACTCGGTGTTTCTCAAGCTGAGCTCATCGGAGCACTCGACAAATGAATACTCCCGATCAAAGCCAAAGATGCGAATGATGCCAAGGCAATCATGGATCGATATGTTCGATCTATTCCGAAGGGGTTGGAGACTTTTTTCTCATGACTAGCTGTATCGATCACTATCGCAGATGTCTGGGCTGCACAGCCTGGAGAAGGTGAATCTTGGATTGGAGCAAAAATGACTACACTTTGGAATGATATCATTGCAATGAATCCTCTTGTAGCTGGATACAAGATGATCATCGAATGAACTACTATGCAAGATGGAAAATTGACGAAAATAGCATATATAGGATTCTGAGGATTGATCGCTGCAGTAGGAATACATGATGTTGCACGGCTGATAGCTAATCCATCATGGTCTTGATTATCTCGAGCTGCTCTTGGTCCAATTCATACCGTAGGATCAACTGTGGTTGGTATGGCTCGTGGATGAAGACTTTCTGTCGAGGCGGGTAAGGCAGCATTTCAACCAGGTGCATTTCGATCTTTTCGTACATTTAAATCTCTTGGAGCATATGGTATCTTAGGAGGAATTGGGTATATGTATTATGATTATCTCTCGACTAAGAATAATACCGAAGATATGAAAAAGGCTGGTATCCTCGATCAAGAAGGTAATATTGATCCGAAAAAAATCAAAGAATGATTTGCTCAATTGCCAGAATGAAAAAAAATCGAAGCCATGAAACATATCATGAATGGAATGTTTGGATCAGATACTGTATGAATCGATATATCTGATGATAAAAAAATCACTGTAGATGCTAGGACTGGATGAGGACCACAACTTCCTATTGGTATCGATGTACTCGCTGATATTAGGGAAACAATGACTACACTCTGAATCTCTGATCCTCGAGTATTTCTCTCAAATGTGAGTGAGAAAAATATCAAAAAATATATACAATCACTTCCGATTGATGATGCTCATAAATTGGAATATGCCAAAAATTATTGAATTGATCTACTAAAGTCATAAACTTCCAATTATAAAATCCCTCCTCAAATTTGAGGAGGGATTTTATAATATTTTTTAATTGTCAAGTTAAATATATTGACGATATAAATAGTATTATGATAGACTATTGATGTTATTATTAATTTTTATATATGTCATCAAACAACGAAAAATCTTCTCGAGTAGAAGAAGCAAAAAATGCACAAAGAAATAGAGAATCAGTTCTTGCGAATTCACAAACTACTCAGAAACATGAGCTCGTGACTCTTGTCATGGAATCAAGACTTTCCCGCCTTCAGAACTACAAACTCACCACAGATAGTAGTATGTGGAATAAGACTGAATATACAAAACGATCACAAGAAATTAAAGAATTTCTTGAAGCTATTAAGACTAAAAATAGTGATAAAGATATTATTAATGCTAGTTTTTCTTTGTCTCTTAAGGATGGTTCTCTTATTCGTGATGATCTCATGAAACATACTATGTCATTGGGTGATATGCAAAAGACAGCTATTCGACTCATGAGAGCAGATAATGGATCAGACCAGGTAGAGGCAATTGCTGCCAAAGATCTCGGTGAATTATTCAATATTGGTATTGATAGATTACAAAAAGATCAAAAAGCACAAACAGAAATTATACGCAGAACAAATAAACATTTCTGAGATATGGTGGCACAATGATTATTTGATAATGCTACTCAAGAACAAAAAAATGCAGCAAGTGTAGGCCTCGAATCTATGTATCAGATGAGATATATTGCAAAAGAGTATATCGATGAGAAGGGGTGAATCGCAGTTCCAGAAGCACTCAAGCACACGTGGGAAAACTATAGAGATAGTATGGATATCAAGGATGCATGGTTCACGATGTCCGATGCTGGTAGCACACAACTCGCGAGCTTCCTCCTCTATGATCTGGTTCCGATGATTGTATCAGGTGGAGTTGCTGGTGCTGTTGGAAAGGGTCTTACTTGGACTTGAGGTAAGGCGACCGCCATGCTCGCAAGTCGTATGCCAGCAGCAGCCCAAGCAGCCAAATATGTGAATTCTGGAACGAGAACTGCTAATGCTCTCAAAAACACTGCTACACTTGCTGCCAAAGCAACTGTAGCCACTACTGAGGCTGTTACATTCGATGCAACATTCGAGGGGCTTCGCAATCAAAGACTCTTCATAGACAAGCCAAATTGGCAACAAGATCTCATCAAGAATGCCGCTGGGTTCGGATTTTCTCGATATCTCGCTGGTGCTACCAAATTCGGAAAGATACATCTTGATCCATTGTCTAATCAACTCATTAAACAGGGACTCATAGTTCCTGCTATTATCACAGGAGTATGAGTGAGTCAAAAGCTTCTCGCAAATGATCCAGATGCATGGCATGGTGCCTGGGAAGAGTTTCTGATGGGAGCTATTATGACATGAGCCTTTCATACAACTGGAAAGATGCTAGAAGCAAGAAGTGGAACTAAAAATATAGGTGTATCAAAAATAGAACCAACTATGGATGGAAAGAATGTGAGTATCACTACGCCAGATGGACAAAAATTCGTAACACGAATGACAGAAAAACTGAAAAATGCTATCAAAAGTGTTGGTATTACCTGAAAAAAACCTGAAAAAATTCAGGCTGAGCCAGGAATCCAAAAGAATATAGTACTTGTAGATACCGCTCATGGTGCTCCACTCGAACCAGTATCGAGTAGTAATGTAGCAGGAGCTCCAAATGGTGGTAGATTACCAAACATAGAGGTTCCAGTTGCAAAGATGAAAAATAAGGGCATTCCTACTGAAAATACCCTAACCCCTAACCCTTCTGTAGAATTTTCAATGCAGAATAATACCTTCAGAGTTGAATTACTTCCTAATGGTGACCACTCGGTTCAAGTGAGGCATATTGGTTCATCTGATTGGCAAGTTGCTACAGGAAAAGAGTATGGATTCTGATCAGCTAAGAATTATAATGAGCGTATAGCATTAGAGGTTCAAAAACTAAAATCAAAAGCAATACCTGTTATTGAAACAAAGAATAATATTAAATCATCAGTACAAGAATCAGTTAATCCATCACAATCTGCGACAATTGATAAATCTGCCAAGGCTCGTATCGAACAAGAACATGGAAATTATGAACCTCGCAATAAAATGAAGCAATCCGATATTTTGGGCTGAAACTTCTTTACTGAGATGGAATCTATTATGAAGATGGATGATGTAACCTTTCAGAAAAACTTCACCGAGGTACAGAATAGAAAATGAACAGAAGGAAATCGTCCTCATGAAGTTGAAATGTATGAGGCTGCAGCAAAAGTTCGTGTATTACCCGAAGATCAATTGGCTAGTAGTATCAGGCCTCTAAAATCTCGTAGTCAATTTATAGAAGATAATCGTGTAGCCCTGAGGGAAAATAATAAAGCACAAACAGAAACAAAAGAAGGTATTAAAAATATTGAAAATTCACTTATTGCTGATCGAAAGAAACTCCATGATATGAAAAATGGTACATGAGAATATAGTAAAGTTGCACCACATCCAGAAGCTATCAAAGCAATGGAGACTCGGATTACTCATTGGGAGAATCTGTTAAATACACAAAAAAATAAAATTTTTGTTGAATGATTGCCCATCTCAGATAAAGCTCGTATTGTAGCGGAAAATGCAGCCCTTCGTTCAAGGCTCAAAAATATTCTCAATGAAAAAGGAATTCCACCTATTATCCAAGATGGACCAATTAATAATCCTGAAGTTTATCGAAAGAATTTTGATAAAAGATGGCTTGCGATTCCAGCTGTTTTGGCACTATTACTCCTTTTGAGTCAGTGTGATGGTTGAAATACTCCGACACCTCTTCCGGATAAAAAAGATGGCGTTTCTCCAACATTAGAAGAATTCATATCTGCATGCGAATCATGTTATTCATGAAATAAGGCAACTATTGATACAACACGAAAAATCAATGGTCGAGTGGCTAATGAATCATATCGTCTCGGTGTATCTGAGCGGTATAGTAAAACTAAGGATTGGAAAGATCTAGTGAGTCTATATACCACAAATCATTCTGAAATAAGAAATCAAAATCCAAATATGGCTGATAATATGGATAATTTGATAAAAAAATGAGGAATTACTATCGAAAAAGTACAAGAAATCCAACATTGTATCGCTATGCTTGACTGATGAGCGTCATCAGATAGTAAAAATTCTCAAGATGGAATGCTAGGTCCAATTACAGTAGCTGCATTGCGAACATATTTTACAAGTTGTAAAAAATAATTCCTTATATATAGGTGGGGTACTCTATGCATACCACTAGAAACATGATTCTGGTGATTTCTGAAAAATAAACCAAAAAATATAAAATTATTGATCCAGTTGGAATTAAATTCAATGAATCACATTTTTTTCTAAAAATAAATAATCCCCTCCAATTTTGGAGGGGATTATTTATATGATTTCTAGAATGGGATATCTTCGATAGAGATAGATTCTTCTTCTTTTGCTTTTGATTTGCGTGGAGCACTCATCTCAGCTGGTGCTGCATCCGATTGGGCAGAGTATGACTCTCCACCATTTGAGCCTCCAGCAGTTGAGAGGAGTATGACATTGTCTGATACGATTTCAGTTTTGTATCGTTTTACTCCAGCTGTATCATCCCAGCTACGAGTCTTGAGATATCCTTCGATATATACTTTTTTTCACTTGTGCATGTATTGTTCTGCTATATCAGCGAGCCCTCTCCATGCTACACAGTTGTGATATTCTACTTCTTCTTGGAGCATACCAGATGCATCCTTCCATTTACGATTGGTAGCAACTGAGAATGTGGCTACTTTTTGTCCATTTGGTGTTTCGCGAACTTCTGGTTCAGCGGTAAGGTTACCGATAAGTTGTACTTTATTGAGTGAGTTGCTCATGTTATGAAGGGTTAATGTAAGTAAAA
>JAIESH010000149.1 GCA_019746175.1 Candidatus Altimarinota bacterium | reverse complement strand
AAGTGCTGTAAAGGCTAAAAGATTAGCTGAACTACCGGAGTTTGTTGTCATAACATGCTTAATTCCTATAAATTCAGCAAGTTTTTCTTCAAACAATTGATTCCATCGTCATTCTGTCCAATGGCAATCAAGAACAGATTCAATCATATATTGTAATTCTGTCTCGTCAAACATTTTACCACTTACTGGTACTGCTGACTCACCCGGAATAAATGGTTTTTTTGTTTGTTCGATACGAAGACGAGTGTAATCCCTGATTGACTGAGGAAGCATATATAGATATTAAAAAAATCGGTAGAAGTGTACCGATTTAAATCAATTTATCAAATTAATTATTAAATTAAAGATATAATTTCCTTCCAATTCTTTACTCGAAAAATATTCGGATACTCGGAAAGATCATCGTTAATATTCCATGGAGCGTCAATAAGGATCGTTGGAATGCCATGAGTACTGAGATCAATAGCATATTGAGCATTATCCTCAATCATGAGACCAATACCATGCACTTGAGCAAGTTCATATTTTGGAATTTGTCGCGGTGTATCATGATCCGTGAGTAGGACTTTTTGAAAAATTCATGAAAAATTATGATTAAGCCATAATGTCGTATATCTATGAGAATCTTCCATACGACCAGAAAGAGCAATGAGCTCTTTTCAGAAAGATTGTAATCTCGTAATTCATTCGACTGAATCACTAATAGATCATACTATCTGATTTCAATCTTCTCGGAGAATGCCATAGAAAAGTTGAATAGTGTGATCTATTGTTGTTAATCACTGTGCCTGAAGCTCGGGAATCTGGTGTGGATTCCATGTTTTCCATTGAGAATATTCCATAATATCACCGAACCTATTTCGTATTTCTAGTAGAGCAGCTCATATAGTATCTGCAATAGTTCAATCGATATCAATTCAGATAGTATTGATATTTAAAATTAGTTCTTTGAGTTGAAGTTTTTTAGCTTCATCAATTTGAATTTCTTTTTGTTGATTCATAAATTATCTTTTATTGACATATATATTATGTAGTATATACTATATATGTCAATAAATTTTAAAATATGGAATCAATAGGAACAATCAGATACACGAAACTATGAGAAATCATTGATGGTACAGAATATGAAAAACTCCGTGTTATAAAAGAAGGATTTATAAATTTCGGAAAAAATGAGGACAATCTATATGGCATATATATTCCTCGTGAACAAAAAATAGATGAAAAATGAGTATTTGTTCCTGCATCAAGTGGAGCTATAGAGTTTGATCTAATGCCTGATGTTGTATGTGTAAACCTGAGTGATATTACAGTATTAGAATGAGTAGAACAGTTTGGGAAGGATATAACTATCCTTGATTGATGAGATCTAAGGAAAGGCAATATTACAGTTATTGCGGGCAAACCCCTAAATGAATGATACAAAAATCTGAAATTATTACGTATGTCAGTAGGAACTATTGACATAGTGAATTCTACCAATAAAAAAGGTGAAATACATATGCATATACCCACTGTGCATCGTGGGCGTACTGGATATGAGCAAAACTGGGATCAAAGGACAACAACTGCAGGCTGAGCACTTCGTTCAGATCTATCTACTGATGCACTCAGGGAAGCAGTGGAAGAGAGTGGTATTCTTTGAGTGAATAAAGATGGAGTATTCGAACTCTGCCTCCCTGCTATAGATGGAGTTAATCGTGGAACAATTGAACATTGGATGGGTTATGCGATAGATACATTTCTCAGTAGCTGAGGAAAATTTGATAGATTTGTATGAAAATGATCTGAGAAATGGAATAAAAAAGAACTCGAAGTATCGGAATATGCAAAAAAAGTATTTTGAAGAAATTTTCATGGAAATACTGAAAAATTTAGTCCTGGTGTTCTCAAGAGTATACTTTTATCTATCAAAGATTGAAAACGATATTCGTATAGAACAAGTCGAACCATGAATAGATCGGATTCACTTATACAGAATCTCTGAGATGAGAACTTCCGAAAAATAATAATACATGAATGAGATTCTTCTCATGCTTGAGACTTCTGGATTGATAATGACCCCACAGCATTTCATGTATTTCGGATAGAAACTGATATTATTCTTCCGGAAGGATTTGAGCCAATGTTTCGATTTTATTCAGAAAGTGGCGTCCACTATCAGAGAAATCCCCGTATCGAAAATCTTATTGGAAAAACCGATACCACTCAATTGAAAAACCCTGCTTCTATTGATATGAAGCCAGTACCATTTCTCCAAAAATTTGCACGACAAGTAGTGGAAGGTAAAACTCGACGACAAACAAATGAGATCTTAGGGAAAAAATAGTCTTATATCTGTCTTAAAAATGTTTGTATTTCTTGTAAAGAATATCTCCTCATATCTTCCCCATCTGCATAGGCCCTATACCACCCGAAAGTCCTTTCTAGTGCCTCGTCAATTCAAAATTTTGGAGACCATCATAATAGTTTTTTTGCCTTTGTGTTATCTAGAAGAAGGAGCCCTGCTTCGTGCATGGATTCATCTTTTTGGATTTTGTATTCTCCTTTTCCAAGGGTTTCGATAGCTTTTATTACTATATCTTCTACCCGCATAGTATCAGATATATCTGGGCCAAAATTATATGATCCAAGGTACTTATCATCTTGAAAAATCTTCTCTCCCATCATAAGGTATCCGGAAAGTGGCTCCAAAACATGTTGCCATGGACGCACAGAATCAGGATTTCGAAGAATCACTGGCTCTCAGTTTTCAAAAGCCTGAATAATATCAGGAATAAGACGATCTTTTGACCAATCTCATCCACCGATAACATTTCCTGCACGCACAGAAACGATCTTCTTTTCTCATTTTGAAAAAAATGAACGTACATAGGATGTAATTGCAAGTTCATCCATTGCCTTTGATGTACTATACGGATCATGTCCACCCAAACGATCTGTTTCTAGATACGGTCTCATAGTCTCAAGATTTTCATATACCTTATCTGTTGTAATGAGTACTGCTCCTTTTATACTTTCGGTATTACGAATTACTTCAAGTATATTCACAGTTCACATCACATTGGTTTGAAAAGTTCAAACAGGATCTCTGTAGCTCTCACGAACCAATGGTTGTGCTGCAAGGTGAAATATGATTTCAGGTTGGTAGGTATTACAAATTTCCTGTAATTTTCACAAATCATTAATATCGCCATATATCTGATTAATCAAGCTATCTAGTCATAATATAGAAAACAAGTTTGGTTCAGTATATGGAGATAGAGAATATCCAATTACATTTGCACCAAGAGAGTGAAGCCATAGGGAAAGCCAAGATCATTTGAATCCAGTTGATCCAGTAATCAAGATAGTTTTTCAAGCGTAAAAATTAGACATGGTTTTGAAAAATAAGAGAAATTTGATCTTTTGTTATATCAGACAGAATAGGAGATTGATTATCTATAGAGTTACCGAAAAGAATTTTCGGTTCAACTAGTGACTTTGGTGAAATTCTTATGTCGATAAGATATGGTCCTATCAGCTTGGCAACTTCTACTAAAACAGAATCAAGAGTTTGAAGATCATGAATAAGAAAAAATGGTATAGAATAGGCATTCGCAATTTTTTCAAGATTTGGACAAGAATATCCCAAAACAGTTCCGACTGTTCTTCATTCAAAATAGGTATCCTGAAATTCTCGTACCATACCAAGTGATTCATTATTCATAACAATAATTCCTATAGGCAAATTATGATGAGCTATAGTTTCAAGTTCTTGCATATTCATCTGAAATCATCAATCACCATTGATAGATATAACTCGATCCACTCCAGGAACAAAAGATGCACCGATAGACGTAGGTAAAGAAAATCCCATTGAACCAAGTCATCAACAATTGAGAAGTCTTTGACCTTTAGTTATAGATATAGATTGAGACGACCACATCTGATTTTGTCATACATCATTAACAAAAACAGTTGAGGAAGTTGCAAGTTCATTAAATCTAGAACATATATAATTTGGATTCAAAAATCATTCTGAATTTATTTTTGAATTGAAGACTGGTAAAAGTTTTGAGAGTTCTGAAAGTTCAGTGTGCCAAGGTTCGTATCTTGGAAATTCTAAGTCTGTATCAATAATTTCTGTTAAAAATTGGTTTACATCTTTTTGGATACGGATTGTGGTATTTCAGACATTATGTCATAATTCACTCTCATCAATATCGATATGAATAATTGTAGCATTACGAGCAAAATCAATTCGTTTGGCTCATGTTTGACGTATATCTAATCGAGATCAGAGTACCAATAATATATCTGCATGTGTGACTGCAATATTAGCTCTTCTAATTCCATAACTTCATATCATTCAAATATATCATCCATAGGAATGATCAATACTATCAATTCACATGAGAGAAGCTACTACAGGAATATGAGAAATATTTAAAAACTTTTCTAAAACCGTCGTAGCATTTGCCAATCTAATTCATCATCATATTAGAACAAGTGGGCGTTTAGCATTTTGCAATAATTCTCTAATTTTTATAAGGTCTGTTTGATTGGATGTTTTCGGCAAAGTGGCAATATATTCGCTTGAATTGAAGTAAGATTCCAGTTCATCCGGATCAACTTCCATTCTTTGGATATCCATAGGTATATCTAGTAATACCGGTCATTTTCGACCATGATTCATAATAAAGTATGCCTTTTCAAGCTCATAACGAAGATGTTTTATATCTTGAATCTGTGTCGCATACTTAGTAATAGGTGTGACAATAGGAATAATTTTGGTTTCCTGAAATCAAGTTTGACGAACTCAGGAGTGTTCTGGAGTTATCTCAGAAATATTAACTTGTCCAGTTATATATAAAACTGGTATTGAATCAAAAAAAGCACTTGCAATCCCTGTTATCATATTGGTAGCTCAAGGTCAACTTGTTCACATAGCAACTCAAGAATGCTCTGATACTCGACTAAATCATTCTGCAGCAAATGCTCAAGCTTGTTCATGTTTCATAGAAACTAATTTCATTTCTGTATTTAAAAATACAGAATCCTCAAGATGAGTAATCATTCAACCCGAAAGACTAAAGATCTTATCTGATCATTGTTTTTGGAGAAATGATATAATGTAGCTTGATGCTTTCATAAAAATTATTATTTGCGATTAAAATGATCTATTGTACGTATAAGCCCATCACGGAGAGATATTGGTGATATTTGTAGTAAGTTCTTCATTTTTGAATTATCTGAAACCCAGGTTTTTGGTTCAAATTGATATGCTTGTTGTTTATTATATTGAGGCTCAATTGATGAATTAAGAATATCTTTTAGCATATTTACTACATCACTAATAGATGATTGAATTCAGCTTCATATATTAATAATAGATTCAGTTGAGTCACAAGCGATATCAGCATTCAAATAAGAATCTATCACATCATCAATATAGACAAAATCCCTCACAAATAAAGGTGAAGAAAGTTCTGGCTCATTTCATTGTATATAGTTTTTTATGAGAGTAGGAATTAGTCGTTTGGGGTCTTCAAATTGACCATATACTGAAAATAATCTATATGTCACAATAGGATAAAAAGAATGCTGTTTTACCAAGCTAGCATATTGTGTAGCTGCAACTTTAGATATTCCGTAAAAATTATTTGGACTCGCTATATCCGATTCAAACATTGGAGCATCCTTAAATCAATATTCTGAACTAGATCATGTATTTATGAAATATTCACAACCAACTTCTATAGAAGCATCTATGAGGTGTATTGAACCAAGTGTATTAGTTACAATAAGATCATCTATAGATACAGGTTTTCTTCATACCACAGTACCCATTGCAGCTATATGATATACAATTTGTGGTTTTATTTTTCTTAAAAATTCTACAGTTTCTTCTTTATGCTCAAGAGAAAAAGAATGAATAGTTACATTATCAAGTAGATGATCTATTCGAGATGTATCTGAATTTTTTCGTATAAGTATATGAACATCATTGGCACCTATTGAAATAAGTCGATGCAAAAGATTTGCTCAAACAAAACCAGTAACTCATGTAATGAAAATTCTTTTTTTTATATCAATCATATTCTACCAAAGTTTCCAAGGGGCTTCTCATTTTGCCCAAAGTCATTCGAGTGTATTTTTATTCTGTAAAGTATCCATAGCGTGCCAAAATCCATGATGTTTATACGTCATCAACTCTCCGTCTATGGCAATATTTTCAAGAGGATCTTTTTCAAATGGCATTTCATCTCCAGAGATATATGGAATGACTTTTTTATTTAACACCATAAATCCACCATTTATCCATGCTGATTCATTGTCTTTTTTTTCAGCAAATTCCACTACTTTGTCTCCTTCAAGTGAGAGTCTACCAAATTTTCCTGCCGGCTGAACAGAAGTAATAGTTGCAGTCTTACCATGTGACTCATGAAACTTGACAAGTTCATGTACATTTACATCACTCACTCCATCACCATAAGTCATCATAAATGTATCTCACTCAATATACTTCTCAACTCGTTTTAGTCTTCATCCTGTCATAGTATCAGCTCAAGTGTCAACGAGAGTAACTTTCCAATCTTCCCCATTCTTATTTAGAACCTTAATTTCATTTTTTCCTATATCTATAGTTACATCACTATTATGAAGAAAATAATTCGCAAACCATTCTTTTATAATATAACCCTTATATCCAAGACAAACTATAAATTCAGTATATCAATATGACGCATAAATTTTCATAATATGCCAGATTATTGGCTTACCACCAATTTCAACCATAGGTTTTGGACGGAGGGATGTTTCCTCAGAAAGGCGAGTTCAAAGTCCACCAGCCAGAATAACAACTTGCATAAAAAATTCAGTAAAAAACTAAACGCTTCTATAATATATAGAAAATATATTAAAAATCTAATAATTCTCCAAAAACCATTCATAAGCCATCTGAATTCAATCATTAAGTTCAATAGAATATTTCCATCACGTGGATTCAATTCTTGTTACATCAAGTAATTTTCGTGGAGTTCAATTTGGGCGAGTAGTGTCCCAGATAATATCTCATTTAAATCAAACTATTTGTTGAATCATTATTGCAAGTTCTTTGATAGAAATATCTTTACCTGTTCCAAGGTTAAAAAAAATATCTCATTTTTCATTTTGTTCCTTAGTTGGAGAAAAATTCATCATCAAATGAATACAACCACGTGCCATATCATCAGAATATAAAAATTCACGATATGGTGTTCCATCCCCCCAAAGTGTTACGCTTGGAAGATTATTCATCTTTGCCTCATGGAATTTACGAATCATTGCGGGCATTACATGGGATTTCTCAAGATCAAAATTATCATATGGACCATATAAATTTGTTGGCATACAAGAAATATACTCAGTTCAATACTGACGATTGTAACTCTGACAAAGTTTGATTCAAGTAATTTTTGCAAGTGCATATGCATCGTTCGTTGGTTCAAGTAAACCTGTAAGTAAATAATCTTCCTTAATTGGTTGTGGAGCAAGTTTTGGATATATGCAGCTTGAACCAAGAAAAAGAAGTTTTTTGGCTCCATTTTTATAAGATGATTCGATTATATTCATCTGAATTCGGAGATTATCTTGTAAAAAATCTACAGGATAGGTATTATTAGCAACTATTCCTCATACTTTTGCAGCTGCTAAGAATATATATTCTGGTTTTTCAGCTTGAAAAAATTCCTCAACAGCTCTTTGATTCAATAAATCTAATTCAGTATGAGTACGAAAAATAAGATTTGAATATCCTTCTTTTTCAAGATTACGAATAAGTGCTGATCATACAAGTCAACGATGTCATGCAACATAAATTTTTGAGTGTTTTTCCATAAGTATTTTATATGGGTGTAGTCTATTGAATAATTAATTTTTGTCACATAAAAAAACTCCCGAATTATTTCGGGAGCTCAAGTTCAAATTTATTTAAATCCATATCATCCTTATTAAAGGGGTATGGTCGAAATCAACGGAATTTTGTACCTGATTCCAAGAAGAAGGTATGGGCCTGAAATGGTGGTATAACTATAATATCTCGGGCCCTAATACTAAGTTCTTCAATTTTCCCGATCACGTTTCATTCTGGATCAAGATCCTGTAATAAAAGTAGCCCTTGCCCCTCATCAAACACAAACATCTCCGAAAGTTTTCATAAATCAGTTCCATTAGACTCAGTGTATCATACTGCTTTTTTATGAAAATGATTACCAAGTGGAACATCAGCTGAATGAACCTCAAAACTTTGAACTGAAAAATCAGAACCATTATACTCATGGATAGATCTACGATGATCAGTATGTACATGTTGAATTCAATCTCCAAGAATGGAAAATAAGGCATCTACTTTTTCGCGTACTTTTCATGCATATGGAAAATCTGTAAATGCTTGCGTTGCGTATTGATATGCAAGTGCAGATCCGATAATATCTGATTTACTATGTTTAGAAGAATTCATTAGCTTGATAGGTATAGATGAATGAATGAAATAATAAGGATTATTTTACTCTTAGACTCTGCTCAACTTTTTCAGAAATATATAATATAGTATTATTAGTATTTTTATATATAATGTCAAGTAAAAATTGTACAGACTTGTCTGAATTCAGTGGGTCAATCAGCTTTTGTATATGATCACAGATCATATCAAAAACTAGATTTTGCCAATCATAAAAATGCTTTATTGTTATACTTGATAATTCAGTAATATCTTTGAATTCCTGTATTCCACCTTCTTCTGAAACGCCGAATCATTCTTGCCATAAAAAACCATATTTTTCTGAAAATTTCGATAGAGCGGCTCGTTTTTCGAATGAAACATATTGAGTCATCTCTCCGTCTATTCCAAATGAAGAATGTGTCATATCATCGGCAATATGTACGATCATTTCTGATATTGTTCTCTCTGGATTTAATTGAAGTTTCTTATCTTTCATGATAAGAAACTTCTTTAGGCTATTGTGCCCTGTCATTCAGCCCATAGTTTGAATACTAGTCAAAATACCTGAATCTACACCGGCATCAGAAAAAATAGATTCAATAGTTTTATATCACTCTTCACCATATACATCAACTTCATTTCAAGATTTTTTTGCCTTTTTTCTCATTACTTCTAGTCGCTTATCACCATCATGGAGGATTGCTGATTTAATAATTTCTTCTCTTTGTATCTTATCAACTCATAAAGCATCAGCAATTTTACTAGCTGCATATGCTACTGCAACACAATGGCGCCCAACATTAGAAAAATCCTCAAGATCAATCTCATTTGTATATGGATTCATCATTTCTCTGCTCCCAAAAGGAGAAACACCCGTAATATCTAAAATTCTCATTGCATCTGGGTATTTT
>JAIESH010000019.1 GCA_019746175.1 Candidatus Altimarinota bacterium | reverse complement strand
AGAAGTAGAAGAAGAATGTAGAGTTAACGTATGACATATCAGTATGATATATTTTTTTAAAATCTTGTCAAAGATGAATTATTTTTTGTGTTTATTTTTTTTATAGTTCATATAGATCACTCGAGCAATAGCGGCAATTGGCACCGCGAGTATAATTCCAAGTATTCCTCATACCGATGCTCCAATAATCATAACAACGAATACCAGAAATGGAGAAATATCAAGAGATCTACTCATAACATATGGAACGAGAAAATTATTCTCAATTTGTTGAATAATTATATAGAGGATAGTTATAACGATTGCAGCTTTCCAAGAGATACCAAGTCCAATTATGAGTGCAGGAATAAGGGCAATTATAGGTCATACATAGGGAATAAATTCCATAACTCCTCCTATGAGGGCGAGTGTAAAAGTTTGATTCGTATCAAAGTTGAATATCAATTCTGCGAGCGTAAGGCTGATATATGTAATAAAAAAGATACTAAATGATAGTATTAACATCGCTTTTATCCAAGCGGTGAGAGTATTTTGTATTTCTTTGTAGTGATGTATGATATAATTCTCAATATTTTCAGGTAAAATATCGAGAATAAAATTCCCAATGCTTTTGCGTTCTATTGCCATTGAAAAAGTCATCACCGCAATCAATACCCAATTAAAAAATACTCAACCTACGCTCGAGATAATAGAAAACCCACCACTCGTAAGTGTAGAGAGCTGAGTAGTGATAATTGATTGAATATTTCCAGCATTATCACGAATAAATGAAAGTGTGTGGTCAATGTTCTTTTCATTGAAAAGAAAAAGTATACCTCGTTCTATATATGGATGTAATCCAAATCCCTTTATTCATTGGCTAGCATAAACTCATTGAGCCTCATTTGCCCAACGTATAACTGTTGTAACTGTTTCACTAACGTAGTTAATGATTATTGGAATGATAGTACTCGCTACAACTGACCCAATAATTATAACTATGAGATATATTCATAGTATAGTTATGCTAGCGTGAATTCTCTTTTTTTCGAGTAGATCAATAAGAGGAGTTATGAGTATCGTAATAAAGCTTGATACCAGTAAGATAAGTATCAATGATTGAATAGTATAGAGAAGGTATCCTATAGCGAGTGTGACTATAAGAATGAGGATCTTCTTGATCCAAAGAACGAGTTCGTTTGACATAATATATGCAGTATAAAAAAAATCCCCATATTTGCAATACAGAGATTTTTGAGCTTATTCAAGGTTATCTTTTTTCTTTTCAATAGCTTCGATCATGTATTCACAATATGGAATAATTATATCTCAGCGCACAGAATCCTCTAATCCTTCTTCTATAATACTATTCTTGATTCGACTAAATTGTCATTGTAATCCGCTGTATGTAGAAATAATACTTTTTGAATCTGGATTAATTTTCTTAAAACTTTGTCCAATATTTTTTAGTGAGTTATTTCCTTGGATTTTTGCAAATTCTAGAATCAATTTTTGAAGATTTTTTTCAATAGCATGTATTTTTGGAGTTGTTTCTCCAGTTTCACTATTTATTGGAGTTGTTTCTCCAGTTTCACTTTTTATTACAGTATTAATCGATCCTGTATTAGTTGATCCAGACGCAGAAAATCCCTGATTAGTTATACCAGTAATAATGAGTCCAATACAGATGAATAAAATACGAAAAAGTAACATAACGACCGAAGAATACGCAAAAATATTCAAAAAGCAAGTGAGGCTATGCGATTTTTGTGTGAAGGTATTATACGTAATTTTTTATGACCTCAATACCTCAAATGGTCCATTTACAAAGTGATTGTAAATCATCACAATATACGAGTATTTCTTCACCTGAAGAACGTTCCTCAGGACTTCATATATCAAGTACAAGTCCATCAATGAGTGGTTTTTTGTATTTCGCATCAAGATGGTATTCTTTGATATGAGAAAGAAGTTTGTTGTAGGGGACTATCACACTTGTCTTAAAGGCATCAATATTTTGGCAGTCTTCAATTCTTAATTCTCATATTTCTGTCCGACAGAGATATGTAATACATCATCATGTACTTCCAAAAAAGCTTCCTATAAGCGGAGCAAATGATCTAATGTATCCGCCAGATGATATGGTAAGTTCTATAGTGATACATGGAAGTTTTTTTTCAATTATTTTCACATTCTGAACTTCTATAGGACGTGCAACCATATCAAATTCCTTTCATTTTCGAGCCAAATCATATGCTCTTTTTCATTCGATATGAATAGCTGAGTATTTTGGTGGAATCTGAGTGGTTTGGGACTCTATGAACTCTTGTAATTCTTCAATCGAATGATCAATAAGATTACTGAGGTCACACTGAATTGGTTCATTCTTGATGTCAAGATCAAACGAAGGTGTGAAGATGCTAATATCAACTGTAAAAATATATCGTTTGATTTGATTTTCAAGACGAGAAATAAGCTTTGTACTATCTTCTGTAGCTACCAAAATACATCCGCTTGCGAGCGGATCAAGTGTGCCAGTATGTCACATTTTTTTGATTCAAGTAAGTTTTCGGAGTTTTCTAATGAGATCAAAACTCGTATATCCGAGAGGCTTGTTGATGAGATAAAACATGAATTAATTATCAAGTTCTGGGTAAGTTGCATTTCGCGGGTGAGATAGGAATCTCGGTCTATGAGTCCAAGTTATTCTCCCATCCTTCAGTAGCCCACCGTTACTGAATATATTAAAATAACCAAAATTAAGAAGTACTCTTCCAATAACATTCGATCTTTTAATAAAATGGGCATTTATATCAGCCTGAAAGCAATTTTGAAAACACTGTCGAGAATCTGCTGAGTTTTGTCTATTGTCTCCCATTACCCAGTAAGTATCTTCTGGAACTAAAAATTGATTTCCTTCGATATATTCCGGCAAGTACGTATGTCCACTATTTGCTAGTGTTAAATACTTTTCTTGTAATTTCACAAAGTTATCAGCTCCATTTTTTTTCAGTAATACAGATCAGCTTTCAAATCTGATAATATCTCCAGGAAGTCATATTACCCGTTTAATATAGTGTTCACGAGTTTTATCAACATGAGGTTTGATTACTACTACATCACCACGTACTGGATCTCAAACGTGAATAGGTATTTTTTGCCACATATCGATAGTATATTTTCCAATAGTACCTTCGATTGAATCATTGGTATCTTTAGAAAAATCAAGATATGAAAATTTATCCACGAGAATAAATTCTTTATCATGATAACTTGCCTCCATGGACTGACCATTGATCTGAAAAGGAGTAATCAAGAAAATTCTGATAAAAAAAACAGCAATCAGAATGATAATAAAATCTCTCAAGAAAATAATAAATTCTGACATTCATGAATTAACTTCATTGATTTCGTTTTCTATAAACGATGAGTCATGTTTAGACATTGATATAATAGTTAGTGTTGTAGAAATGGAAAATATAAACTATTTTCCATGACATAGTTTATATTTTTTTCCACTTCCACATGGACAAGGATCGTTACGACCAACTTCAGGATTATGATTTTTTGTTGAATTTTCTACTTTGACTTGATGGATAACTTTTGGATCATTGTGAAGCATTGTCCGTGCGATTCATTCATCCTTTTCTATGCCTATATCTAGGTGACTTGCCTCAGCATTATCCAGATAGCTTGAGAGAAGAGATTCTTCTAGATTTACGGTATCTATAGATTCTTGTGCTTTTGCAGTAAGAAGTCATTTGATGACGCGATGTTCAACAGTATGGATCATTGCTACAAAGTGATCATAGGCTCGTTCTTTGTATACAATGAGTGGATTTTTTTGTGCGTACCCTTCGAAAGCCACTTCTTCTCGTAAGTGAGCCATTCTATCAATATGTTGCATCCAGAGTTCATCAATTGATGCCAGTGAGAGTCGTCGTTCAAATTCAGCGAATTGCTCTTCTGTGCCACTGTTTCGAAGAAGTTCTATTTTTCCTGAAAGGAGTGTTTTTGTTATATCAATGAGATCAGCGAATTGCTCTGCAGATTCAAAGTCTTCTACTTTTGCAATATCTCACTCAGCAAAGTTATTTACTTCTTCAAGAAGTAACATAGTTGTATCACTTTCGATTGGACCAGAAATATCACCAATCGTTGAGACAATTCTTTCAGCCTCGCTCTCAATCATATCAACTACTTCACTATGTATATCAACCCCTTCAAGGATACGGTTTCGTCTTGCATAGATAGCTAGACGATGTTGATTGAGTACATCATCATATTCAAGAATATGTTTTCGAATATCAAAATTACGTCCTTCAACTTGTTTTTGAATAGTTGTGATATTTTTCATCAGTGTTTTTGACTCGATGAGAGGATCATGTTCAGGATGAGATTCAAAACTAGCAAGTATAGAAAAGAGTCTATTGCCACCAAAAATTCTCATAATATCGTCTTGAGGAGAAATCATGAATTGCGAAAGCCCAGGATCACCCTGACGTCCAGAACGCCCACGAAGCTGATTATCTATACGACGTGTTTCATGTTTTTCTGTACCAATAACGAAGAGTCCACCAAGTGGATATTCTTGATTTCCAGCAGCTCCTTCGATGCTAATTTTTCACTCAAGAGTTCGAACACGATCATCAATCTTGATATCAGTACCACGTCATGCCATATTCGTTGCAATGGTGATTGCTCCGTATTCTCCAGCTGCCTTGATTATTTCAGCTTCACGTGAATCCTGCTTAGCATTAAGGATATTATGAGGAATTCCGATTTTTGTAAGAAGATCTGATAAGTATTCACTTTTTGCCACGCTTACAGTACCAACCAGAACCGGTTGTCCTTTTTTATGAAGCTCTTCAATAAGACGAACAATATAGTCAAATTTACCTTTTTCACTTCGAAAAAGGAGATCTCCTCGATCAATACGACGAATTGGCTTATTCGTTGGAATCTGAATTACTTCAAGACCATAAATCTTATAAAATTCTTCTTCTTCAGTTTTGGCAGTACCAGTCATTCCAGAGAGCTTCTTGTAGAGTCTAAAATAATTCTGAAAAGTAATTGATGCGAGAGTGCGAGACTCTTGTTGTACAGTAACTCCTTCCTTTGCTTCGATAGCCTGATGAAGCCCATCAGAATAGCGACGACCAGAAAGTACACGACCAGTATGTTCATCAATAATCATAACTTCATCCGCACGAATGAGATAATCAACATCTTTCTTGTATACTGCACTTGCCTTGAGAGCATTCTCAATATGATGAAGGTCATTAAAATGCTGACTTACATAGATATTATCTACTCCAATAAATCCTTCGATTTTTACAATACCTTCTTCTGTAAGGGTAGCGGTTTTTTGTTTTTCATCGATTTTGTAATCTTTTTCACTCTGAAGTGATCTTGCCATGGCAGCAAATCGCGCATATTGATTTGTTGCTTCCGCATCTGGAGCAGAGATAATAAGTGGAGTACGAGCCTCATCAACGAGAATAGAATCTACTTCATCGATGATAGCATGCCATCTGAGTCCCATAACACGACGTTCTGTGCGTGATGCCATATTATCTCTGAGGTAATCAAACCCAAGTTCATTGTTGGTTGCATATACTACGTTAGATGAGTATGCGGCTTGTTTTTCTTCGAATGATTGATTATGTCCGATAACTCATACTGAAAGTCCAAGGGTTTGGTAAATAATTCCCATTTCTTTCGCATCACGATGAGCTAGGTAGTCGTTGACTGTTACGATATGTACAGGAATTCCTACGAGAGCATTGAGATATGCCGCAATAGTCGCTACAAGGGTTTTACCTTCACCTGTTCGCATTTCAGAGATATTCCCGTCATTGAGTGCCATGGCACCAATGAGTTGAACATCATAAGGAATCATGTTCCATATAACTTTATGTTCATTTCCAAGATCAAATTCTTGACCAAAAATAATCTCACAAGCACGACGATGAAGGGCAAATGCTTCATATTTGGTTGATTCTAGTATTTTCTTGATTTCACTGAGTTCGTCAGGGTTTTCTATGCTCAGTCATGTAAATCTACTTTGAAATTCATGAGTTTTAGCTTGAACTTGTTCTATATTGGTTATAGATTTAGCGTATTCAGTCTCAATTTTCTTGATTTGTTCTAATTCTTTTTGATATAGTTTCACTCGTTTTTCTGAAGGATCACCGAATATTTTTGTAATAAAAGATAACATATTAATGGTTGGGATTATAGTGTGATAATTATGTATTTTTGCTTAAAAAGTTATAAAAATCTGCTGGATTATACGAAATAAACTTCATTTTTCAAATCTCATAGCATATCATATCAGGCATTGTACTTGACATATATAATAATTAATTATATATAAATTTGTTTTTTAAAATTGAGTGGTATAATATGAATACAGAATTTATTTTTAACTATGACATATATGAAAAATACATTTGCTGTTCTTGGTACTAGTTTGACTCTTGCTCTATCATCTGGATGTTCCATATTACAAAATAAGATAAATCATCAAGCATTAGTTCAAATTCAAGGATCTAATGAACTATCTAATGCTCAAATATTAGCTGATATGAATGAGCGTGATTTTCAGATGAAAACTGGAATTTCTAGTTCATTTTTATGAGAATGAGTATATACAAACCTTAATCCCATACAGAAAAATGTTATTATAACAGCATTTCAGGCAGGCAAAGAATCCATCGCTCTCTGAATGTTCGCGTATGAAACTGCACAAATGCAAGTAGATATGGCTGAAAAATATGCTACAGAATATGCACAATGAGATATATTCCTTCATCGTCTGGTGGTTACTACTTTCTTGAAAGCCATGCGAGAATATGGAAAAAAACCTGATGGTACTATATTTCTTGAGGAGTTCAAAGATTTGGAATCAGTTATGCCCATAGAGGAAGATCTCAATGCAGCGAAAAGTATTGCTGACTCGTTATCTAAAACCATGAAAAGCAATATTCCGAAAAAAAATAAATCAACAAAAAAACTTAAATAAGACGTTACATAATAATAATCCCTCCAAATTTGGAGGGATTATTATTGATTATGCCCAGAACGTATCTACTACCTTGCGATAAATAAGACGATTTTTGATGTCTTCATAGTAATTGTCACCAGGAACGAGTTTTGCCTTGAGTCTTTCAACTACTTCTGCAGAACCGTATTGTGCAATTACTTTGTCTACTTCAGTTTTAATCTCATCATCAGTGGCATCAGTATTTCTGATTTCTTTGATTTTACGGAGAATGAGTTCAGCCTTAAGACGACGTTCAGCCTCAATCTTTACAACAGTTTCTTTGTATTCTGTTTCAGATTTCTTGATATGCTCAAGGTATCCCTTGATATCAAGACCTTGTTGTTCAAGATTAGTAGCGTGTTCGCGGTAAATCTGATCAATTTCACTAGAGAGCATGCTTGGTCCCACCTCAAATGTAGATACTGCAAGAATCTCTTTCATAAGAGTATCTTCATCCTTATTACGAGTCTCATTTTCTTTTTTTGTAATAATTTCTTTCTTGATAATCTCACGGAATCCTGCCATATCAGTTTTTTCTCCGCGAAGTTGTTCGATGAATTCTGGAGTGAATTCTGGAGTGTGAGGTTTTTCTACTTTTTCGATTACAGCAACGAAGTATACCTTACGACTCTTGAAGTCTTCACTGTGGTAATCAGCAGGGAATGTAATAGTAAATCCTACTTCATCGCCAACCTTTGCACCAACGAGTTCTTCTTCGAACCCAGGAATAAATGATCCAGATCCAATAACGAGAGGGTAGCTTGGAACATAGGTTTCCTTGATAGCTTCCCCATCTTTTTTATCATATCCTTGCGCAGTTACTGTAGCGCGGTCTCCTTTTTCGATAGCAAGGTGACTTGTATCAGCACCATCTTCAGTGTGTGAACCTGCTGCATGAAAGTGAGTAAATCGAGTTTTAATCGCATCAATTTCTGTGTCTACATCTTTATCAGATACACTTACTGGAGTTCTTTTTACTTTGATAAGATCAAGCTTCTTAGTATCGATTTCGATTTCAGGAAATACTTCCACTTCAAGAATAATCTCAACTGGATTTACACTCTTCACTTCTACGATATTTCCAGGGGCTACTGGAGTAATATTTTCTTTTTTAAGAACCTTTGGATAAACATGACTAATTACCTTATCAAGAGCCTTTTCTTGGATAAGTGCCTCACCATATTCACGAACGATAACAGCTTCTGGAATATCAGATCCTTGTTTGAATCCTTTTACTTTACCATTATTTTTGATATCTTCGATGATATGTTTGCGAGCTTTTTCAAACTCTACTCCTGACTCTTTAATAGTAAGAGAAAGGGTATAACTATTCTTACGTGTAACGGTTGATTGCATGCAACTTCAAATTTAAAAATTAAACCTTCTTATGTTTTATGGAAAATAAAATCCCGAATAAAACGCGAGAATTATATAAAAAAAGATGAAAAAGGCAAAAAATAGTTTATTTATTTATCTCTATTTCAAATTTATATTTGAATATTTACAAAAATTGTGTATTACAATCTCATCTACAATAAATTGACAAATATTGTTTAATATATTATTATAAGTTTATAAAAAATATAAATATGACAAATTCCGCAAAAACACCAGAACAAATTACAGATCAAATTGGGAGAATTATTTCAAAAAAACCAGCAGTATTTTGAATGAATTCTGATGATGTTAATGCCCTGACACATTGACGTGCTACTACAATCATTAGTTCATGATATTTAAAAAATCGATCCCAAAATGAACAACTACATTCTGACTATCTTGCAGCAATGAAACAACTTCAATTCGAACATGGAGAATTATTGGCAAGAAATGAGGCTCTTGAATATATTGCACGACATGATATGTTAACTGCTTTACCAAACAGAAAAGAATTAGACAGAAGGATTAAGAGTGACATTACAACTGAAGATACAGAAGTGGTATTTATGATTTTTGACTTGCGAAGATTTAAATATATTAATGACACTTATGGACATGAGGTCTGAGACCAAGTATTGGTATTCATGGGTTGAGTTTGTATAGAGGTTTGTAAGTTGTATAAGGGTAGTCTTATTGCCCGTAAATGAGGTGATGAGTTTACTGGTATGTTTCCCGGATGTACTCAAGAAGATATTGAGTACATTAGTAATAACTTTCAGAGAATTCTGAATGAAAAATGGAAAAATAGACCCAAAGAGTTGGCATTAATTCAAGATCCAGTTTGAGTGGCTATGTGATTGGTATCCGTTAGGATACTAGGGCATGACGCCCCTCGCT
>JAIESH010000004.1 GCA_019746175.1 Candidatus Altimarinota bacterium | reverse complement strand
AGAAATATATCAATTCCCTCAGGTCGGATATCGTAACTCCACTGATTTCACTGAAAACATTTCTCGAAAAGAAAAAGACAGAATTGTCACAATCACAAAAAGAACTCACTCGAGTGCAAGTCTGAGGAAAAGAAGAAACTGGAAATATAGAACTGCAATCCAAGAGAAGTGAGTCATTGATTCAGGAACTCACAGAGAATATCGAGAAACTCGATGTGATGGTTAGGAAGATAGGTAAATAATAATTTAAAATTATGGAAAATCTGAAGCTCAACAAACAAGAGAAAATGGAACTCGAGAAAAGAGGATTTATATCGAAAGATATTATTTGATTTGAAGATTTTATAAAAAATACAATGTATTGATTTGTTTTTCTTGGTATTTTACTCTTTATACCATTACTATATTCTGTTAAAGATATATCAGGAATCTATCTAAAAATAAATCTTGGATTCATTTGAATTTGGTTAATTTCTAACTTTTACTGTTTATACTACTATGTAATATCTAGTAGAATATTCATAACAAAACAAGGGATAATTGCCTTCGGAAAAATGGGACTTAAATTACAAAGAACAATTCTAAAAGTAAATAGAATTGTTCTTTTCTTAAAATTTTATGAAAAACTCAGTAAGTTGCCAAAAATTGGAAGATGATGAAATATTGATATTCTTTGAGGGCTATCAATAATCTGACCACTTATAACCCTTGCATGATGGTCACTATTAATTAATCAATATTTTCCTATAACAAATGAATTAGATATTGCGAAAAATATTATATTTATACTTATTCCAATTTCCATATTTTTGATTATGGGATATATGTTAAATTATATAGTAAATATTACAATACCTCTCTATGCTTTTGGTAATCTCTGAGAGAAGATCCAAAAACTCACCCCAAAGATCGAAGAACAAAGCCAAAAAATACAATCAGAAATCCAGTCAGATATGAACTATTTTGTTTTAAGTAGTGGATTTGATTCGCTTTCATCTACATTTTCGAATATTGTAACACTTGTGATAAAACTCGAAAAAGCAGAAAAAAGGGCTAACAAATGAAATCTCTTTGATTCTGAAAAATATATTAATTCCCTACGATTAGATATTGTATCTCCACTTATTTCATTAAAAATATTTCTCGAAGAAAAAAAGATAGAATTGACGCATTCACAACAGGAACTCACTCGAGTTCGAATCTGAGGAAATAAAGAAACTGGAAACATAGAACTACAATCAACAAGGGGTGAACTACTTATAAAGGAACTAACTGAAAAGATAGAGAAATTGGATACGATGATTGAAAAAATAAGGCATAAATAATTTTTCTTATTAATTTTTCAATTATCTTTTGACATAATAGTTAACTTAGTTAATATTTCATTGTTTTAACAATTAAATACTGATTATGAAAAAACTAATAATATCAGCCAATCCAAGATCAGAAAGTTTTACCCATAAAATAGTGAGTACCTTTTCTGAACTTTCAGAGAAAAACTGAGACACCATCGAAATAATAGATCTCTACAATACTGATCTTAAACAAGATTTTTTATGAAATACTGAATGTAATTTGAATACTATAAAAGAAATTCAATCAAAGATTAATTGGGCTGATGAACTTATTTTTGTCTTCCCTATTTGGTGGTGAGATATGCCAGCTATAATGAAAAATTTTTGGGATATCAATTTCAATGCTGGATTTGCATTTAAGTATGAAAACTGAAAATCAATAGGCTTACTCAAGTGAAAAACTGCTCGTATTATAGCTACTTCGGGAGCGCCAAGTTTTTTCTATACTTTACTCCTCCATATTCAGATCATGTGGAATATGAATCGAATAGGATTCTGTGGAATTAAGCAAAAATCATTTACCGTATTTGGAAATATGGATAGCAAAAAAACAAATAAAGATCTTTATCTGGATAAACTATCGAAACTTATCTAATCGTAACATTACAATAATATGAAGAAATATGCTCTCATAACTGGTGCATCAAGTGGTATTGGACTGGCTTTTACAGAAATTTTTGCGAAAGATCATATCAATCTCGTTCTTGTAGCAAGATCAATTGATGCGCTCAAATCAATTCAGTCACACTTGCAAAATACCTATAATATTGATGTACATGTTATAGAGAAAGATCTCTCAAAGATAGAATCCGTGGAAGAAGTATTTGAGTATACAGAATCTCAAAATCTGCAAATAGACTATCTCGTCAATAATGCATGATTTGGTGATTATGGAAATTTTGTAGAAAGTGATATATCTCGCAATACCCAAATGATATCACTCAATACGATAGCACTCACGAATATGTGCCGTCTATATAGTGAAACTATGAAGAAACATAAATTCTGACGTATACTCAATATTGCATCAACAGCAGCATTTCAACCTGGGCCATATATGGCAGTGTATTTTGCTACAAAATCTTATGTTCTGAGTTTTTCACTCGCGCTCTCTACAGAACTCAAAGAATTCGGAGTAACGGTTAGTACGCTTTGTCCAGGGCCAACAGAATCAAAATTCGAATTAACTGCAAATGCTACATGAGTATCACTTTTTTCATGAAAACTCCCTACCAGTCATGAAGTTGCCTTGTTTGGCTATAAAAAAATGCTAAAATGAAAGAAAGTTGCCATTCATGGTATTATAAATAATATAAAAGCCCAAAGTGTTAAATTTCTTCCAATGAATATACGACTATTCATGATGAAACTAATTATGAAAAGATAATACCTATGAACAATCGACAAAATTTCATCAATGAACTCTTTAAATTTGTAACTTTACTAGAAAACTCTTGAGATTTTATTTTCTCACAAGTTGGACTCACAGTAAAAAATTATCAAATTCTCTATCTTATCTCTACAGGACTAGATACATCAAAAAGTCTTCTTGGATGAAGTTATGGAAGTAAGCCGAATATGGCAAAAAAACTGAGATTTCTCGAAGAAAATGAATTTATAACTCGCTCAATTGATCTGAAGGATAAAAGGGTATTTCGTTTTTTACTCACAAAAAAATGAAATCAAGCTATGCAAAAAATATCACCAATATATGAAACTGCGGTCAGTGAAATATTTCAGTGAATTGATGATAAAAATCTAGACATATGAAAATCCATCATAGAAAAATGTTTGCAAAATTTCCATGCACATTGTCCAGAATAAAAAATCCCTTCAAGTTGAAGGGATTTTTTTTAATACTTATCCAAGAATTACACAAGTTGTTTTTTCCATAGAGAGATCAGCGTCTTTGAGTTTATATTTTGGAAGGATTTCTACAGTTGACCCAAGTGCAAGGGCAATCTCACTAGCAGAATCACCATAAGTTACGAGGAGTTCTGGTTCTACTTTTTCAAGAGTTGGTTGTATACTCTTGGCTCCTGGCATAACGAGAATATCCACTCCACCGAGAAAATCTAGAGCATCAGTCGATATGTCTGAGAGAATTTCAGGAATATATGCGATCCAATATCCTTCGCTTCGGAAGTGATAGAGTTTTTCATCATTTTTTGAAAAAGAATACATGAGACATCCACTCTTCTCGTATTCACCAGGAAGCTCAATAGAGAGTCCATCAAGTATTACTCCTTCTGGAGAAAGGGTAATTTCCTTTTTATCAGAAATAAGTGTTACGGTATTATTTTTATAGATAAATTCCATACAAAAGTTAAAGTTAATAATTACATAAAGTGGATGTTCTTTTCGATAAACCCAGTAACATCAGGTTTCATCCAAGCATCCTTGAGAGATTCTGGGGTAAACCATTTGTAACCAATAAATCGTTCCTCTTTACGAGGGCGAGGCTCATCTTTTCCAGTATATTTAACGAGAAAAAGAGAAACCTCTTTGTGGATCACGGGTGATCATTCGAGATAGGTGGCTGTAAAAGAATAATTGATTGTATTCATAAACTTGATGACCTGAAGATCTGATTCGGCGAGTCCAGTTTCCTCAGAAATCTCACGAAGTGCTGTTTCCATGGGAGATTCATCATTTTCAATATGTCCTTTTGGAAGCACATATTCTAGATCATCTCGGGCATTTTTCCAAGCAAGCATGAGAATCTCTATATACGATCATTTTTTCCGATACACGATACCACCAGCACTCTTTTCGTAGAGTTCTGTTGTGGACATAATAAGAATTAATATAAAAAATATGAATACAGTATAGTCATAATTCTTGGAAACACAAAAAAACTTCTTATGAAAAGTTGCTTTTTATCCCTTTTTTTATATTCTAAGGATCATATTCAGTATCACATTCTTAACTCTTCTCTCAATGCGTTTTCGTATCCAGACAGACATATTCCGAAAGGCCATAGAGACTACTAGTCATGCGACCAGTACATCCAATCTTACTCCAATACTCGAAAATATTCTCATCGATGCAGGATACAAGAAGGTTACTCTCACGGGAAATAATCTTGATATGGCGATCGAATATATCGTAGAAAACGGTGTGGACGTGGAAGTAGAATGAAAATTCACTATCTCATCAAAATTCCTCTCTTCTTATATTGCCCTCATACAAGATAGTGATGTTCTCGTAAGTCTTGAAAAAGGTGGAAGCATTTCGTTTGTAACAAAAAGTAGTGAAACTAAATTCAAAGGAACAAGTCCAGAAAAATTCCCATCTATCCCAACTATTACAACTGGACAAGCTATATCACTCAATGCTCGCGAACTCAAAACGGCTATAGAAAAAACACTATTTTCAACAGCTGATGGAAGTGTACGTCCTATGCTTGCAGGAATATATATGAGAAGCGTCAATGGTGAACTTATATTCGCGTCAACAGATAGTTTCCGACTTTCTGAATTCCGCATCAAACCTGAGAATCCAGTATCTCACACTCCGATCATCATACCAGAAAAAGCAGCAAACGAGCTCTCTCGTCTTCTCACCGATGATATCAAAAACGTAGAAATCTGTACTCATGAATCTCAGCTTCTTGCTATAATTGGCCCGGTGAGACTTACTTCTCGCCTACTTGCAGGTAAATTCCCAGATTATGAATCATTTTTCCCATCAGAATACAGATCAAAGTCAGTAGTTCTCAGAAGTGAACTCGTAACTGCACTCAAACAAGCTAATCTTGTAGCAAGACAGAATAACTACAATACGAGAATTAGATCAAAACATGAAGGTAAAATTGAGGTATCTACTGGTGATACAGAAATCGGTGCATCACTCGCGAGTATCTCTGGATCAGTTGAGTGACAAGAAGATATCATAGGTGTTAATAGCGAATATCTTCTTCAGGCACTATCAGTAATTCGTGAAGACTATATTAGTTTTGAGTACAAAAATCCTCTCTCCCCTGTAGTTATCAAGTGAGTTGCCACAGGAGAAACCAATCAAAATTATCGCCATCTTATCATGCCACTCAAAATATAATATGCTTAATCAAATAAAAACCCTAGAACTCACCGTACTCACAAAAGTTACTCATATTAAAGACGAAGAAACTTTGATACAATATCGCAACGATATACTTGGTAAAGCTGGTGAACTTACTACTATTCTCAAGTGACTCAAGGATCTCTCTCCTGAAGAGAGAGGAACTGTAGGAAAAGCTGCCAATGAGACTCGAGATATTATTACTGACGCATTTGAAGCCGAAAGAAAAAGAATTAAAAAAGAATTCATTGCTCAGAAACTAGAAACCGAACAAGAAGATGTAACGGTGCCTTTTTCTCATACAAAAGGAAGCTTACATCCTATTACTATGGTGCAACAAGAAGTGGAAGATACTTTTACACGAATGGGTTTTGATATCTACGATGCGATGGAGGTAACAACCGAGTATCTCAACTTTGATGCGGTAAATGTACCAAAAACTCATCCAGCACGTGATATGCAAGATACTTTTTGGCTCGAAGGCTCTGGCCATGTTCTTGCTACACAGACATCTTGTATGCAGAATCTCATCATGAAAAACAAATCTACTCCAATCAAGGCCATTATTCCAGGAAGAGTATTTCGTAATGAAGATGTTGATGCTACTCACGACAATACCTTTTATCAAGTAGAATGAATTGTAGTAGATAAGTGAATTGGAATTAGTCATCTCAAATTCACCATTACTACTATGCTATCCGACATATTCGGAAAAGAAGTAAAAATCCGTATGCGACCTGGTTACTTCCCTTTCGTTGAGCCTGGAGTTGAAGTGGATTTTTCTTGTCCATTCTGTGATGGTGTTGGATGTAAGATCTGTAAAGGCTCTGGATGGATAGAATTCATGGGAGCGGGGCTGATTCATCCAAACGTAATCCGCGAAGGAGGACTCGATCCTGAGATATATTCTGGATTTGCATTTGGATTTGGACTCAACCGTCTTGTGATGATTCGATATGGAATTCCTGATATGAGATATTTTATGAGTCCAGACGTGAGATTCTTGAAACAATTTTAAAATAAAAAAACGGTTCAATATTTGCACATTTTTAGATTATTTGCTATAATATAGACAAGTAATCTTTTTTTATGATCTATCCTCGAACCAAACTCATCAGTCAGTTCCACGAATTCTTCACAGGATCACAGTCAAAATACACTATAATTGTATGAGAACTCTGAATTGGAAAAACAACATTTCTAGAATTAATTAAGACTAATTCACTGTTTGAAGGTAATTCTATTGCACATATTCACATTACTGAAGATTCTCCTCTAAATCTTCAGATAATAGATTATGATACGATCATACTCTTTATCGATTCTGATGTTTGAATCTCATTTTCAGAAATACGTACATTTATAGAATCAAATTCGTTCAATTGAAGAGTTATTCTAACAAATACGGAACAAGTAGAAGATGAAAATGTAGAAAATTTCGTACTTCCTGGAATATCATTTCGAGAATATAGCGAATGAATGGGACATACTGTAGATGTTGGAACTATTATGTCTGGAAATGCAAATATTTCAGAATACAATGCTCTTAGAGATACCTATATTCATCTTGGACAATACCCTATTAATCTCAATGATTCTACACATGTAGACGTATGATTCAGTGATAAACTAGCAATTATGAATCAAGAATTGTTTAAAAAAGAAGAATGAGACTTTTTAGAATTCATAAGAACAGTAGCTATGAATGTAGGAGACATATTCAAAGAGGAACGAATTGCAAAGAATATGAATATTTCTCGTCGCAAAGTACGCAAATATACTGAGATTATGCTCAAATATAATCTCATCAAAGCGATTGGTCCATGGGTAGAAAATACTGATGTCGAGCTTTCAAGACATGTAAAGGTATATTTTACGGATTTATCTTATTTTTATGCGGCCCTCTGAGTAAGCTACTATCATGGAGAAAATAAACAATGAGTTATTGAAAATTTCATTCTAGGAGAACTCGATCGCAAGCTCAAATCTACTCATGATATCCGTTTTTATAGAAAAAAATCTTGAGCGGAAGTATCGTTTGTCTTAATTGAAAAAAATACAGGAAAAATAACACCAATAGAAGTAACAACACGATCAAGTGAAATTATCCCCCAAGCACTCAAGAGTTTCTATGAAACTTACTCTGATAGAATCGATCATGCCATGATCATGAACGACTCAATTGCTACTAGAAAAGATATTAATTGAAGTCCAATCATTATACTTCCTCATATTGCAATATAACTCACCTTATTGGTGGGTTTTTCTTTACAAAAAGAAAAAAAGAATAATATAGAGATGTTTTTTACTATACGTTATGAATCTTGTTATCATGGCAGCCTGAGAAGGCTCAAGAATGCGACCTTTTACCAATACAGTACCAAAGCCACTTCTTCAAATTTGTGGAAAAAGTATCATCGAACATAATATAGAATGAATTATTCAAGAATTCGATGAGATTTTTATGGTTGTAAAATATAAAAAAGAATCATTTATCAGTTATTTCGGATCAGAATACCAGTGAAAACAAATACACTATATAGAACAAGGAGATATTCAGTGAACAGGAGCCGCCATACTGGCACTTGATGGAAAAATATCTGGTGATTTTATCGTAGTATCAGGAGATGATCTCTATGATAAAAATGACATACTCGCACTTATAAAACAATCTGGTTATGCAACGCTCTGTAAAAGGGTACATAATCCTGAATTATTTGGTATTTTTAATTGCGATTCAACATGAAAAGCAACTGGAATAATAGAAAAACCTACAGAAGCAAAATACTGAAATCTCGCCAATATTGGGAACCACAAATTTGATGACAAGATATTTGATATACTCAAGTCAATACCTCTTTCTGTTCGTGGTGAACTGGAGGTTACAGATCTTATTAATATATATATCCAACAGGGTATCTACAGTATTGTTGAGGCTCATGGACAATGGCTCTCTATAGGATATCCTTGGGATCTTCTCAAAGTGAATGAATCTATTATTGGTTCATATACTGAAACCATAGATAAATGATCAATTATTGAACCAAATGTGTTCATTAAATGATATATATATCTTGAAGAAGGAGTAATTCTCAAGTCAGGCACCTATATAGAATGAAATGTATATTTTGGAAAATGATCTGTCATCTGACCTAATGCTTATATCCGATGAAATACGAGTATCGGAGAAAACTCAAAAGTCGGATCATCAGTAGAGCTAAAGAATTCTTATGTGGGGAGCCATACTCATATTCCCCATCTTTCATATATTGGGGACTCGGTTATAGGAAACAATACGAATCTCTGAGGTGGCACAAAGGTTGCCAATCTCAGACACGATGGTAAAAATATTAGAGTAATGGTAAAAAATCAACTCGTAGACACTGGAAGACACAAACTTGGTGCAATCATATGAGACAATGTCCATACTGGAATCGATACCCTGATATATCCAGGGAGAATTATCTCAACAGATGGAACAACTCTTCCAGGCGATATAGTAAAATAACTCAAATATAGTACAAATAAACTTGCATTTTCTATAGTTTCCATATACTGTGCGAGTCCTTATTCTCGTAAGAACTGGGAGTTCATATATAACATGAACGTTTGCACCATTTATTTTCTCACCATTTTATATTATGGCAAAAGTACACGGAAAAAAGTACAACCAAGCTGCAAGT
>JAIESH010000152.1 GCA_019746175.1 Candidatus Altimarinota bacterium | reverse complement strand
AACTCGCTCTTATGGAACAAGATCCTAAGAATGCTAGCAAGCCAAAAGAAATCCTTGAAAAAATTATTGATGGAAAAATGACGAAGTTCCGTGAAGAGAACGCTCTCCTTACTCAACCATTCGTTGTTAATCCAGATCAAAAAGTTGGAGAAGCTATCGGACAAAACAATATCGTTGCGTTCTATCGTTACTCTATCTAATTATAGGGAGGGATTCTTCCCTCTTCTATAGTCCCATAGCACAGCGGTTAGTGTAGCGGTCTCCAAAGCCGTTGACCAAGGTTCGAATCCTTGTGGGACTGCCATCAAATAAATCAAAATCCCCTTCCAGTAATGGAGGGGGATTTTTTTGTTATATTCTTTCTTGTTTATCGAGTTTTTCTGATGCTTCGAGTGTTGATATTGTCTTGCCCATAAGGAGAAGATTGATAATTCCTAGGGCTAGTATCCAATAGACAAACATAGCCAATATAGTTGTCCATTCGATAATAGCTCATTCAACTTGAGTAGTACTAAATACCCTTAAAAAAGGTGAAGCAATAGGATTGGTAACTTCATAGATAAAACTTGTAAATGGAGCATTAGCATTGGCACTCGTCGCCTTGAGAAAAACCCGAAATATGAGAAGTATCTCTACTATACTCACAATATACCATATGATTTGTGTACCACGATACAGTGGCTTGGTGCTGGGGGAATTCGATGAATCCATAGTACTTAAGATAAGAAAATAAGGTCATCAATTATGATTACCAATCTTAGTCTATAGAGAAAATATATAATTTCTAAGACAAAACCAAGACAAAGTAATCGTGTACGAAGAATATGAGCATGTAAAATAAAGTCCCCTTCTAGTGATGAGGGGGATTATTTATTCTGTGGCTATTTCTAGATTTTCTTTTCCTAATGCAATATCTAAAATTGTTGGTTGAGTGAAGGTAGTCGGAGTATTTTCTGACAGCATTAAAATAGCTCGTGATCCATATATAGAATCTTCTGATGAATCTACTTTTAGATGTATTTTTGTCTTCTTCATAATATCTTTTATTTTTTCTACTTCATATGCAGTTAAATCCTCATCTTCTCTATAAATTAACCATACTTTTTCACCATTTTTTTTATTAAGGCATCCAACTATTCTATCAGTTGGGGTTAAAATTTTCCTTGCATCCATTTCTGACATATTGCTTTTAGATATAACTAGCATAAAAATCATACGTTTACCTTCAGTTGTTTCTGGCATCCAAATTATACGTTTATCTTCTACTGTTGTTTTTGATAATCGTCTAATTGGTTTCAATGAAGAGACTAATACAGCAATGCTTGGAGTCCATCCTGGGAATATTTCTGCAGGTCTTTTCCATTTTAATATTGCTCTATCTGTTGTTTCATCTTCTCTTTTTAATTCTTTAACAAACGCTATTCTCCAATTATCCGATGCATGTAGACTTACCTTCATTGCTGGAAGGGTATTTTTTTCTCCTAAGTATATATCATCTTTATTTACCCATAATCTCCAAATAGAAGATTGTGGATCATTGGGTGTTCCAACCGCAAATTTAATAACATTTTTATTTTTGGAAGACATATTTAGTGAATTGAAATGTTATATACTTTCCTATAATTGAATTATCTATATTAATGTCTAAATCAATCTTTTAAAATATTCCCTCGTTTCCTTATCCGCAGAGTAGATATAACAACCCTTCATTCATCGTGTCATCAGTGTTCTATAAGTATTCTTGATAATTTGTTTAACAAATGTTTTTGTTTCTTCTGGTTTGAGTTTCATCTGAGATTTGTATCATTTGATAGATGCATCACTCTTAGCTCTTTTTGCTGGATCCACTAGAACTTCCCCATTTCTTACTATGAGATCATCTCCTATAATAACTCCTATGTAGTCAACTTCCAGTCACTGACAAGTATGGATACACCCTATTTCATTTACTGACTCAGGAGATATGATCCAGAGCATACCATCGGTAGCAAGATTCCACTTCATAGCAAAATCATATTCAGGAAATATGATATCATATTCATTGTCATTTCATTTACTTATCCAATCCCAACAATATCAAGCAACAAGTCGTGCTTTATTATTGATTTTGTTTTTTTGAAATATTTCATCTCTGAGTTCACTAGGATTATCAAATACACGAAAATCGTATGAATCAGAATCAAGATCTATATTTGCTGTTTCATGGATTTGTAATATATAATCAAGCCAAGCAAGATATCCATCTGAACCATTACATCTGAATTGTGAAGTAAGTTCAAGATTATGGACTTTTGCTCATGCAAATTTTGCCCATTTGATTATCTCATCTTTTTCTCAGATATCTTTCATAGTTACTTTCTGATTCTCATCAATGAAAAAAATTGAGAATTTGGAAGCTTGAATAATTTCTTTTATTTGATTTTCTCATAAGTTTGAGAACATGCCAGATTTTGCATTAAGCCTATGAGCCTCATCCACAATGAGAGCATCATATTCGTTCATATTTGATTCTACATATGATCCTGATCATTTGAATAGATTGGAAAATTCCGTTTTTCTAAGAGTTCCCGTAAGTTTACTCTCATAGACTGTACGAGGGGCAGAGTTTTTTGTTATATATTGAGATAACAATCATTGTTTTGTGAGGGCAACCAATAGATTAATAGCAACAACAGATTTTCCAGTTCAAGGTCATCATTCTACTATAAGTACATTTTTATTGAGATCAGAAGATTTTTTTGCAAGATTTAGGGCTGTTTCATAGACAATTTTCTGATCATCGATCATCACAAATTCTTGATTTCATCGAATCATAGAAGATAGACTATCTGCAAGAGCTTTCGACGGTCGTATTTTTCCATTTTCTATACGATACATAAGATTTGTTGTATCACCATATCGTATATTTTTTGAGAGAAAATCAGCAAGCTTCTGCTTATCTCATTTCATAAAAAGAGGTGATTTCTCAATATGAGGATTATAAAATGAATTATCTATCTTCCCATCAGCTTTGTAATTATGCAAAAATGCACAAGGATAGAGTTGAATATTTTCATTGTAGACTGTTTCATTGAATCACTTCAAAAGTGTAGCATATGACCAAGCCTGATATGATGGATGATTAGTTTCTTTGAGTCCATGTTCGAATCGAGTCACTACAACGCCATCTTTATCAGTTATATCGATATCAGACCATTGTTTGAGCTCTATTATTACTACTGTATCTTGTGAATCTTCATCTTGTCATGCAACGATACAATCAATTCTTTTGCTTGATCCTGGAATAGTAAATTCAAGAGATATATTCGAGTCTTCAGGAAGACTCGAAATACGGATCACGGATCACATTTCTCTGAGAGAATTTTGCCATGACATATACTCGCTTTTTCCTGTTTTTCTATGAAGCAGTGTTTCGAACTTATTTTCTAGAATATCTTCTATATTGTCGGTGTCGAGATCTGTTAGGAATTTTTGCTTACTTTCGCTATAGATGAGCATATTTATGGCAGTTTATTGTATTTTTCACTTTTCCCCTTCGCTTTATCTATTGGATATTTTTCTCCGCTGAGTTTTATTTTTTCGATAAATGCTTTTGAAATATCAATATCGAGATCATTGGACATAAGTAAAACCCAATACAGTACATCGGCAAGTTCATGAGATATAGCTTCCTTTTCTGTAGATATATATTTCTCTATTTCGTCTCCATTTTTCCACTGAAAATGTTCTAGTACCTCGCTAGATTCCAGTACAAGAGATAATGCCAAATCTTTTGGATTATGAAATTGTTTCCAGTCTCGTTCATCTCGAAACTGTACTACCATTTTTTGTAGTTCTTGGATATCCATATTTTGATATTAATATAATTTGCATTATAAGAATAATTTTACCTTATGGAAATAATTTTATTTTTTTGCCCCATTTCCCCAAATATGCTATCATCGTACTATGAATAATACTATACAACGCAAGGAACGTGTAGAATCTATCGGAGGGATCACTCCTGAGATTGCACTCAAACAAGTATTCGCAATTGAACATGAAGATGAGATTGCTATGTTCTATGGCAAAACCCTACTCGATGTTGGGGCAGGATTCTCCGATCTTCTTCATCATATATCAGAATACTCTGAACCTGCCCGTATGATTGCGGTAGATCCAATTTATGGAGGACAAGAAGCGAGTGCTACAGCATTCACACTACAGTCTATAGAAGGCTTTATAGCAGATATACTCTCAGATCCTATATTACGTAGAGATCAGACCCTCATACATATGCGAGAAGTTATGGAACGACAGAAACAGGTCATCATGGATTATGCATATCAGGCGAATGCCATAGAGAGATATGGAGAGATTCCTCCATCTGTCGGTGCAAATTATGCCTTCTTGATCAATGTATTCTATGCAGTAGAGAATCCGAGAATCCTTCTCGAAAGAGTAGATCGAGCACTCTCAAGAGATGGAGAGATAATCATAATTGATTATACTAATCGCCATAACCATCTCGATAGAAAATTCGCCATGGCAGGAATTCCTATGAAACGATTCGAACAGTATTATATGGTAAAACTCAAGAAATGAGAGGTTCTCAATCTCTATTGGTCTCAATAAAAAACACCCGAATGTTCGAGTGTTTTTTAAAAGAAGAATTATTTCTTACTGAGTATGCCACCACCAAGAACCATATTTATAAGTGAGAGGATAACAGCAAATACAAGAGCCGTGAAGAATCCATCGAGATGGAAACCTGGAACAATTCGTGCCACCAAGAGTACCATTAGGATATTAATAAATAAAGAAAATAAACCTAGAGTTAGAATTGTGAGTGGAAGAGTAAGAATCTTGAGAAGAATTCAGATAGTGCTATTGACTACTGCGAGTACCACTGCAACGATTATCGCCGTCAGATATCCATCTACAGAAGCACCTGGAGTGATGTAGGCTGCTATAGCTACGGCTATTCCTGATATCAAGAGATTAATAAGAGTGTTCATAGTATGAAAAGTTAGTACTAAAGCCCTAGAGGGTATCGTTCATAGTATAATAACAAATATAAAATGCAACATTAAAATAGAGTATAAGATTTTCTCTATAAAAAAATCTGCCTATGTCAATCTGCAAGATATTTATCTATATTTGAATAGAGGGATATTGCACGATTGACAAGTATTTATATATGTTATATAAAACATATTACCAGATATCTTCTATCAAATTATGTATTCAAAAAAGGTTTTATCCATTAAAATAATCCCCAATTTTGGGGATTATTTGTATTTAATTAGCAATTTGTCTTTGGTATTTTGTCTTGAGTCATTCTATTCCAGATCGAAAAACTTCATACCTCTGACTTGCTCTCGATGCGTATGATGCATTTTCGAGGCCACATGGGAAAAGTTCCATATTTACGAGTATTCATTTTTTAATAAATGATTCTTCTATTAATTTGAGGAGATATCCTGTGGTATTGAAAGAAGAATGAAATCTAAATGCAACACTCTTATCATTGGATCATTGAATCTGCTGTATATGGATACCTTCCGGAGTTTGATTGAAGCTAATAGTACAGGCAGGTCTGTATGTATTATCTTTTTCTCTTTGATAACGAATAACTAGGGCTATAGATCCATCAATCAGCATCTTATTGCTATAAGTAGATTGATTGAATTCTGTTCAAGCTGATCTAGATGCTCATAATATCTCAACCATAAGTCGGGTGCAATCTATAATTGGACAAGTTGGGCTGTGTGGTTTCTGTATATATTCTTTGAAGTCTGGTATGACAAGATGTTCGAAAATATTCATATTTTTTAATTAGTATAAATTTACTTTATATAAAAATATAATAATGTCAATATATACTATCTCATCATAATTGGTTCAATGGCTGGCCCTATACTAGGAGATGATTCTTGAGAAAATCAGTCTACTAGAGGAACAATAACAGTATCTGACACATAAGCATCTGTTGGTTTATCTAAAACCTTGAATACGTATGCTGGAACAAGGAAGTCATTGGATACTCCGTCTTTCCATTCTCCATATATGCGAACATAGGCAATTTCTGGATCTGATAGAGAGAGTTTGGTTGATTCTTGGTTGGGACTAGTTGTTGTTATATTACGGCCACCAGACTGGATCATTGTTTGTATTTTTGATTCATCGATTGTAGGATATTCGCTTGATATGAGATTGTATTTCTCTAGTCCAGTAACATTGGAAATCTTTTTGTTACGGATGTCGATGGTAAATAGCATTCCCTTATACCCACCGAATTCTTCATATATGAATTTGTTATCTATTTTTATTGGATAGGTTACTGTATATACTTCTGGTATATATACTTCAGTTCCCTCTTCTTGTTGTCTCATATAATCGGTTCTCCACTCAGAGTTCACTACAGGATTACCATAGAGACTACCATCTATATTATACTTTCTGATAAATTCATCAGTTAGATTCACCATTGTTTCATCACTTGGGATATCATCTTTGGTGAGTTTTCTTGGTGCTTCACATCCATTGGCATCACACTTGGATTGAGGCCATTTGATGTAATTTTGATTAAAATTGACGGTACCTTGAGTGAAATCTATGCCTATATTGTAACCAAATTCGCGATCTTCTGAGATATTGATATTGGATATTCCTGCATTTTCAAGTGCCTTGGTATTGAGTCCATCAATTCTGAGATTCTGTATAAATTTGCTGGTATCTACTGCTTCAAATCCTATGGAATTACGCTTATATACGGTGAGTTTTCCAGTGGGGACAGTGAGTTTTCCATTATATGAGTAGGTGTACGTTATAGGATTTTCCACCATCATACTATCTCATGCAATTTTACTATTTGCCATCATTCGCATTCATGGGTTTGGAGCATATTCTAGAGCTCATCAGGCAGATGGTGGTGTTGTCTTGATATTAGTTCCAAATGCATTCTCGCTTGCATGCTCAATATGAGGAGCAAATGATATAGTATTGCTTCCTATGAACAGAGAATTGGAGAGATTAATTCAGACAAATAACAATACCCCACAGAGTGAAAGTCCTGATAACATTGGCAAGTAGAGCGTATAATATTTATTTTGCTTACTATGAATCTTGTAGAGAATTTCTTTTTTGAGTTCTTTTTTGAATTCACTATTCATTTCAGATTTTGGTATGTTTTGTATCATGAGTGAAACAATATTCTCAAGCTTTTTTTCTTGTTTTTTGAGATTTGGTTCAACGATGTAGAGCTCCTCGAGAAGATCTTTAACGATTGATTCCATAGGATATGAGTAAGGTAAGTAGAGTAAGTGGAGTAACGTTTGAGCCTATTTTTTCAAGAGTGCGAGAGACTATTTTTTTGCAATTATCAACACTTTCTCCTGTAATTGCAGATATCTCAGTATATGACATATCATCCCATATTCTATATGTGAGGATAATTCGCTCACGTTCATTGAGTGTGTCCATAAAAGTGAGTACTTCTTGGATTTTTGTTTTGTTATCGATATTATCTATTCATGAATCATGATATCCAGGTTCAAATACGAGTTCATCGAGAGAAGTAGATTCTTCATGTCACTTGAGGTTATCTATCATCGTGGTGTAGCCTATTCGGAGTATCCATGAGAAAAATTCTCATTCTGTATTTCCTCGAAAATTCTTGATAGTTTTGAGTGCTTTGAAATATACTTGTGAGACAATATCTTCTGTAAGAGAGACATCGAGGGTACGATGAAATATAGATGCGTAGACACGATCACAAGAAATATCATACAGTATTCAAAAACTATCCATATCACCTAAACGGATACGGTTGAGTGCCTCTAGAAACATATGAGAGTGGAGATTAAGATGTACATCTCGGAACTATAGACAATTATAGATAAAAATCGTGACAATAAAAGAGAAAATAATAACCCCTCAAAAATGAGGGATTATTAATTATTCAGAAAAAAGTGACTTCATAATAGACTCATCACTTTCTTCATCATTCATTCTTGCACGTAGAACAGAGAGGATTACTTCAAGTTTTTGAGTAAGGAGAGTGGCTCATCTTTTTTTCGCCATTTCGATTTGATTCAGAATATTTTTCTCAATACGAGGATACATGAGAGCTTGTTTATCTGCTGGAATCTTATCTAGATTCTGGATAAAAAGTTTCTTCGCTCTCTCTATGCTAGCGTTAACTGGTTTAGTTTCTGTTTTTTTCTCTTCTTGTTTTTTTATTTCAACCTTTTTATATTCTTCTTGTCTTTTGTATTCTAATTCTTTCTTATACTCCTCTTGTTTCTTATACTCTAGCTCTTTTTTATATTCTTCTTGTTTCTTATATTCTGTGGTTTTTTTGGCTGATTGTTCATATTCAGCATAGAGTCTATTGGCAAGTTCCCAGAATTTTCCACTATCGTTCATTACCGTTTCAGTAAATCCTGATACATCTATTCCTTTGGAACTAAGTTTTGCAACATAGTCTTTGCGTCATTGCATCTCGTTTTGATTTTGTAACTTCTTGAGTACTTCCCAGAATTTGTTCTCATCAGTTTTTGTCCCATCCATAATTTCTGGAGTGAGAAGACTAAGGTCGTATCCTTTAGATTTATACTTTTCATAGTATTCTTTTCTCATTTGTGTTGATTTATTTTGAGAATCGATTTTTTTGGCTTCCCAATACGCCGCATCAGAAGTATATGTAGAAGTTGACTCAGCATAAGTAGCTGATATCATAGTAGCACTCACGGAGATTATTGCCATAGCAGACAGGAGTTTCTTCATATTTTGAATGTTATAAAATACTGTTCATATACTATAATAGCTCTCTCAAAAATCAACAAAAAAACTATATACAAATTCTATAGAATCAATATAGTATAACTCTCTATAGTATAAGCAGATTTGAGTGTTTTTATGAAAAAAATTATTATCATCGGTGCCTGAGCCGCAGGCCTCATGGCAGCCGCAACTATACTCGAAAATACAGAGTCTGGAAGCTGTCAGATTCACTTATTTGAAAAAAATAAAACCCCAGGTAATAAAGTAATTATTTCTGGAGGCGGAAGATGCAAC
>JAIESH010000050.1 GCA_019746175.1 Candidatus Altimarinota bacterium | reverse complement strand
TGGTTATGAGATTCGGACTTGATTGAGGAGATATGCATACTCTTGAAGAAGTTGGTCGAGAATTTGGAGTGACTCGTGAGCGTGTACGTCAGATTGAAGCAAAGACTCTTGAGAAATTACGTACTCATCCGAGTGCTGATCGTATTAGATTCTTTCATTAAAAATAAAAAAACTCTCAAATGAGAGTTTTTTTATTTATGCAGCTATTGATTCCTCGACTTCTTTTTTCCCTTCTAGTTCACTGGATTCAGTAAGTAAAGCTGTTATATTTGAATCTAGAGTATTTGCAGTTTCTTTTTTTACTTCTTCTTGTTCTTTGATTATTTCCGTTTCAGGAATAGTACTTTCTACGGACGGGATCATTGAAGGTTCTTCTATTACAGAAGCTTCAGTATGCGCATCATTTGCAACCTTTTCTTGTTCGAGGTAGGCTTTTACTTTTTCTGCATGTGCTTTTTCTGCTAGAATTTTTTGATGTTCTTCTTCTGCCTGTATAGCAAGTTCTGTAAAATGTTCTTTTTGATGAGTATATTCATCTTCTTCAGCAAGCTTTTTCGCATCTGCTTTTTCTAGATTTTCCATGAGTGTATTAACTCCAACGAGAGCATGATCAATATATTCATTGGTATCCTGAAAAGATGTAGCTACATAAGTCGAACTTAGATTATTAAAGTCTAATTCTTGTATAGGAGTATCTTTGCTCATCATATCAAAAAATGTAGATGCAGAATCTTCTGTATTTGATGTTGTAATAACTGTTTCAGTTTTTTCTGAATCAGCAGTTGTTACTTGATTAAAAAATGCAACTGGATCATTATTATGATCAATTTCATTGAGAATTGATTCTGGTGTTTCTTCTATAAGTACAGAATTATTTTCTTCAATTTTTATAACTTCTTCTGGTTGTTTTTCGATAGTTTCTAATATATCATTGGAAGTTATGATTGATTCAGATTCACTAATAATAATTGGTTGTCCTTTTATTGGATCTTGTCACCCACTACTACTACCTGATTTCGTACTAGATTGAGATTTTGGAAGTATTTCATCAAATATTCACATATAAGAAAAATTAAGAATATATAAATATCATAGCAGTCTCTTATTTAAAAAGCAAATTTTGACTATCTTTTGAAATTACTTGAGTTTTTCATATACTCATCGACATGTCATTTGTTCATCTTCATACACATACTCACTATACATTTCAACAAGCTTTATGAGATCCAGAAGGGCTTGCTAAACGAGCAAAAACACTAGGACAATCAGCTATATCAATTACTGATGCTGGTAATATGTATGGTGCTTTTGAATTTTATGAAGCATGTGTTAGTGAATGAATAAAGCCAATTATTGGTGTCGAATTTCAGATTTCAAAAAAATGAAGAGCCAACAAGGATAAAGATAATGAATTATATGAAATAGTTTTACTGGCACAGAATTACCAATGATACAAAAACCTTATATCACTGGTTACTAGGTCCCAGTTAGAATGATATTACAATGGAAGACCAAGAATAGATTTTGAATTACTAGAAGAGTATGCAAAAGATATTATTGTATTATCTGGATCTATGTATTGAGAAATTTCGCAACATATAATAACAGGAAAATCTGATGAATTTATATGTGAACGAATTAATTATTATAGGAATCTATTTGGATCAGATCATTATTATCTTGAAATCCAAGAACATCCAGATCGTCCTATGCAGGCAACTATCAATGAAAATATTATTCGTTTATCAAAAATTCATGGATATGAATATGTAGGAACGAATAATAGCTATTACCTTGCACCAGATGATGCTGGAGTACAAGATATGATGTCTGCTGTGGCATCAGGACGTGCACTGGATGATCCAGATCGAGCAACACTGATGAATGGGGATTATTCGGTTAGATCAGACCGAGAGATGGAGGAACTTTTTATATATGCATCAAAAGCATATAAAAATACAAAAAAAATTGCCGATATGATCGATCTTCATATTGAGCACGGAGGATACAAGATTCCAGTCTTCCCTCTTTCAGAGATTGAAGAAGAGCAATATAAAATATATAAAGACTATGTAATTGCCCAAAACAATAATTGAGAGAGTTATCAATCATTGCCTGCGGAAGAATGGTTACTACGAACACTTTGTATTGAGTGACTGAACTCACGATATGATTTTGGTATTTCCAAAAAAGAACAAGAATTATTATTACATAAAGTTGCGATAGAAAAATCAACCAAAAAAATATCAGAAAGATCTGTAGAAGAATTGTATTCACTTGCTGAATCATATTATTCGGATGAGAAAAAAATTCTCATTGATTCTTGGGATGATATAAAGAAAGCAATTATTCGTCGTTTGGAATATGAACTTGGTGTAGTTGAACTGATGTGATTTAATGGATATTTTTGTATTGTGGCGGATTTTATCCGTTATGGAAAAAATAATGGTGTCCCAGTGGGTCCAGGTCGTGGGTCTGCAGCTGGAGCTATACTTGCCTATCTATCTGGAATCACAGATATTGATCCACTTCGTTATGGCCTCCTTTTTGAACGTTTTCTTAATCCCGCTCGTGTCTCGATGCCAGATATCGATGTGGATTTTTCTGATGAATGACGTGACAAGGTCCTTGTTTATGTTCGTCAAAAATATGGTGCTGATCGTGTTACACAGGTGTGTACATTTGGTACACTCGCTGCTCGTGCTGCTGTCAAAGATGCTGGACGTGCACTGGGGATCCCATTTGAGGACATGAATCTTTTCGCGAAGTTGATACCATCACGTCCAGGAATAACCCTTACTCAAGCACTCGAAGAATCAAGTGAATTCAAGAAGGCTTATGATGATGGGGGCATATATACTAAGGTTATTGACGCTGCGATTCGATTGGAATGAACGGTTCGACAACTTGGGGTACATGCTTGTGCTGTTATCATTGCACCTGAGCCAATGACCAATTTTTGCCCACTTCAACCACCTCCAAAAGATCCCAGCACCACTGTGACACAGTTTTCAGCATGACCACTTGAAGCACTCGGGCTTTTGAAGATGGATTTTCTCGGGCTTCGTAATCTTGCAATCTTAGATCGAAGTATTAAGATCGTAGAAGAAGAACACAAGATTAGTGTAGATCTACTTAAGATCGATTTTGAAGATCCAAAAGTACTCTCACTTTTTGGAGAATGAGATATGACATGAGTATTTCAGTTTGAATCAGATGGTATGCGACGTTACCTCAAAGAACTTAAACCATCGAGTTTTGAGGATCTTATTGCCATGGTGTCATTATATCGTCCTGGTCCACTTGCCTATATCCCAGAATTTATTGATCGAAAGTTTGGTCGAAAAATTGTAGAATATCCTCATCCATCACTTGAGGCTATTTTGAAGCCAACCTATGGTATTGCTGTATACCAAGAACAGATTATGCAACTCGTTCAGGCTTTTGCTGGATTTTCTCTCGGTGAAGCGGACATATTGCGTCGAGCTATCGGTAAGAAAAAATATGATCTCCTCATGGAACAACGAGATAAATTTATCCAAGCGGCACATATACAATGACATAAAGAGGATCTTGCTATATATATTTTTGATGAGATTATTGAACCATTTGCTGGATATGGATTTAATAAATCCCATGCAGCGTGTTATTCGATGATTGCTTATCAGACGGCATATATGAAAACGTACTACCCTACTGAATTCATGGTGGCACTTATGGTATCTGATGAGGAAGATATGGATCGTATAAAAATGGAAATCAATGAAGCAACAGTAAAATGAGTGAAAATACTCCCCCCAGATATTAATCAATCACGTCAACATTTTACATATGTTGATAATACAACGATTCGTTTTGGATTGAAAGCCATCAAGTGACTTGGTGAGTGACCTATTACTACTATAAGAAAATCTATAGAAGAAAGCGGTTCTTTTGTTGATATTGATGATCTCATAGCACGAACTGGATGAGATGTAATTAATAAAAAATCTCTTGAATCACTTATTTATTCTGGGGCACTTGATTTTTTTGGTGAGAGAACGAATCTACTTTTTAGTATTACGAAGATGACAGCTTATCTCAAAGAGATAGAATCAAAAAGAGAAACATCACAGATGTGACTTTTTGATACAATGGATATGTGAGATAGTTCAGGTATGCATTTCGAATTAGCCACTATACATCCAGAAACTAAGAAAAAGTTAGAACCAATGAGCTTTGAGGATCGTATGAAATGAGAAAAAGCAATGATAGGGTACCCAGTATCATGACATCCTCTTGATGGAACTTTTGATTTTATCAGGACAAAATCAAAAAACATAGGAGCCATATACGAATGGATTGAAAAAAAGAATTCAAAATTAAATTGATCTGATGATGAAATTACTATTCCTGAAATTGATACTAATGATACTAGTGATAGTATAATTTCTACTGAAATAACTTCGCAGGTTGCATCACTTGCTGATGATCAAATCAATGATAATGATGTACCAGTTATTATAGATTCTCAGATAACTGCACCAGAAGAAAAAGAACCAGATCAAGTTATATCTGCAACACTTATGGGAGTAGTCACAGAAGTTCGTAAGATACAAACAAAAACTGGTGGAATGATGTTACTTGCTATGGTAGAAAGTGCTGGATTTGATTTTCGTTTGGCGATATTCTCACGGGATTATGAAACATATGCACCAAAAGTTGAAGAGGATCGTATTATTATAGTGGAATGAAGGGCTCGATTTGATACAGAAAGAGATGAAATCTCTATGTCTCCTGGTCTTGGATTTGGTAAAAAAGCGGCAGGAAAAGATGCTATTAAATCGTTTTCTATATCTCAATTCCGTGAATTTGCATGAGCATGAGATCCAAAAGATCAAAAGAATAATCAAGAGCCAACATCCTCACGGACTATAGATAATCTTGTACCAATTACTCATTCATCCAATTATTATATTGATATTCCTGTTTACTGGACAAAAGATGATCTCCTTGATCTTAAAGATTATTTGAGCACCATGGAGGTATGACTCATACCAGTTTGGATTCGAGTAAGTGGTATTGAGAAAAATACAAAATTCAGTATTGAAAATACTACCCAACTTGAAGAATGGGTAAAAATGAAAAATATATAAAAAAGGGCTCGCAAGCGAGCCCAAGATTACCAATTGGAAATGTATTACTACTAGATGTAGAATACATTTTCCTCATTTCCTAGATATCGTTCTTCTTGCACTACGCCATTGATGCTAAGAATAGCATTGCAGGCTTGAAGTTCAAAAAAAACTTTCCCCTCTGAGCTTGTTTTCTTAGTAGGGATTTCTCGACTTATGATTCCCGGCCTTGTAAGTTTAACACTCATGCCAGAAATTGGTTTCGAATTGGCTCTGCTGATTATCTTGATGACAAGTGCCATGGTTTTCTCCGAAAGTTAAATTGGTTCTGGCACTATATGTATATAAAAATATTGTCAAATTATCTTTTGCATTCTCTCATCATTTCTATATACTTCTGGCACAATTTCTTTTTCCCCTGAGGAGCATATATTTTATAGAACGCTTCTCTCTATACCAGGAGCTGTTTACTACTCGTTTTCCATATTTGTATTGGAGACATTTTCCCTTGTAAATCTTTCCTATTATTATAAAAGAAAATACAGAATCACTCGGCTATTCATACCCAAGGATTATCTCCTTTTTATGGTAAATTTACCATGTCAATTGGTGCTCGGTTTTTATATGAGTTTGATGAGTTAATCACGTATTTCCGAAATTTTCGGATATTGTACTTTATTTTTTTCTCCATTTTTTTGACTGGAGATAACCCCTTTTTTCTATGAGTTTTTCTACTCTTGCTCTCCGTGTTGAAATTGTTACTGCTTTAACTAAACTTGGTTATCACGATCCAACAGAAGTACAATCACAAGTTATTCCCCTTGCTCTTGATAATAAAAATATCATTGTTCAGTCACATACTGGTTCTGGTAAGACTGCTGCATTCGTTATTCCTGCACTTAATCGTATTGATCCAAAACTTCGTAAGCCTCAAGTGCTTATTCTTGAGCCAACTCGTGAACTTGCTATGCAAACTCGCGAAGAAGTAATGAATATTTCTCGTGATATGAGAATGGGATCTCTCGCTGTATTTGGTGGTTTTCCTATTCGTCGTCAGATTGAACAACTTCGTGAGGGGCCTCAAGTTATTGTCGCTACTCCAGGTCGTCTTGCTGATATGATCGAGCGTCGTGCTATTGATCTTTCTTCTATTGAAATGCTTATTATCGATGAGGTTGATCAGATGATGGATATGGGGTTTTCTCGTGCTGTAGTTGAAATCTGGGAACAACTCACTGCTTTGCAACAAGTAATGACATTTTCAGCAACATATACTCGTGAAATTACTGCTATTATTGATGATAATATGAAGGGCGGATATGAGTCACTTATTCTCTCTAAGACTCCAACAGTAGATACTATTGATCATGTATTTATGCGCGTTGGTACTCGTGATAAATACCCACTTCTCAAACGTACTCTAGAGCGTTTTCCTGATCACAAGGTAATCATATTTACTGCTCGTAAACATGAGACTGAGGAGCTCGAAAGATATCTTTATAGAGATGGATTCTCAGCTGCGTATATCAATGGGGATATGATGCAACGTGATCGTGTTCGTGCTATTGAGGCATTTAAAAATGGTAAAGTTCGTATATTTATCGGAACAGATGTAGCATCAAGAGGACTTAACCTTAATAACATTGGACTTGTGGTAAATTACCATGTTCCACATGATCCAGAAGCATATATTCACCGTATCGGTCGTACTGGTCGTGCTGGTGCAGATGGACATGCTATCATGTTTGTTTCATCAGAAGAAGCTCGTCAACTTCAACGTATTGAACGTATGCATAAGATCGAGATTTCAGAAGTTGATCCAGAAGGTGTAATTATTCCTCGTGTTCGTGAGACTCGTGCTCCTCGTACAGGTGGAGGAGGTGGTTACCGTGGAAATGGTGGAGGATACCGCGGAGGATCTTCTTCTGGTGGACGAAGTGGAGGTGGTTACCGCGGAGGATCTTCTTCAGGAGGATATGATGGTAAAACTCGAGAAGGAGGATCTTCTTCTGGAGGATATGCTCCTCGTCGTGATGACAATGGTGGTGGAGGTTACCGCGGAGGATCTTCTTCTGGTGGATCAGGATACCGTGGTTCACAAGGAGGTGGAAATGGTGGATTCCGAGATGGCGGATCATCTGGAGGATACCGTGAGCCACGCCCTTCTCAACCAAGAGGTGATGCATCACATCATGCACATTCTCAACGAGGTGAATAATATTGTCATTATAGTATATTTTCATATAATTCAGGAGTCCACAATGGACTCCTTTTTTATGGCTAAAAGACTTTTTATTGACCTCGTTCGTTCCCTTTTTCTTTCGGCAAGGCAGCATCCTTTACTTCAAAAAATTATGGTTCTCCCTTTGTTTGTTAGGTATACTGTTGGTTTTGGATTAGTTTTATTTGGAATTCTCTGAATATTTACTCCTATTCCGCTTGGAATAGTCTTTTTACTTATTGGAATTACTCTGTTTTCTGGTTTTGCAAAAACTCGCAATATTGTATTTAGAGTAATATACTGGCTCCGATTACATATTATCTATAGTAAAATATATATGTGGTGGAGAAATAGATAATAAAAAATCCCATGTTAGTATGGGATTTTTTATTATTGATTATAACTTACTATAATGAGCCATTCATGCTAGTCTGTTCATATTTTCTCTTGTTCTTTGTATAAGTGGATTAACTACAATCGAGATAGGCAGAGGTACATATGAAGATGTAATTATTTCATATGTATTAGATCAATTGTTGAAGGGATTATCCTTGATATCATTTTTACGATTATTAGGCTTTCGCTGATGATTGTCGCCAATCGAAATAATCGGACTAATTGGAGATATAGATAGAGACATATTTTATATTTTTAATAATCCACGAAAACCTCTTGCCGCATAGTACGACTCCGCTCAATTGTGATATATGAATACATTATTATAGCGAAAATCACCAAATATGGCGCCACCAAGTTTTCTGATTTCAGGAGGTGTCTTGAGCCAACTTGAGGTCTTTGTATCATAGCTTCCAGTTTTCTGTAATTCCCTATATTCCTCTTCTGATAGGAGTTCAATGCCAATATTTCTAGCCATAGTAATAACGCTATTGCTCGGTTTATTTTCTTTTCTTCAATCGAGCGCTTCCTGATCATAACAAAAGCTTCTGCGATTCTTGGGACTTTCTATCGAGCAATCACAAAAAGTATAGGTATCATTTTTTGAATCATATCCAACAACATCTGGTTCTCCACCAGTTTTTTCCATTTCATTGAGTGACCAGAGTTTTTCTGTGTTTATTTCTAGTTTTGTTTGGATTTTATCCCATTCCATATCCATATGGCGGTTCATGTTTTTTTCAAAACGAACTTTTAATATATTAACGAGTTCTACTTGTTCATTTTGTGATAATTCTTTTTTAGTATTATTCATAATTTGGATTTAATGAAGTAAGGTGGTTTAGATTTTCATTATCTATGTGTAATTTACAATAGCTATTGTATTTGAATCTGAATTCATTTCAAATTTTAGTAAAAATAAAAATCATTCTAGTGAATGATTTTTTAAATTATCAATGGTGGTGCATGATATAAGAAGGATTGAAGTCTTTTAGAATATCTTTTGGAGAATTCTAAAGAGATTTATGAAAATTTAATAGAATTAGAAAAATCTTTGATATTAAAAATTGGACAAAATGAGGGAAAAGATATACTTTCAAATAAAACGTATGTATCTCGTAACCTTTGTAAATAATGAATAAGCCAGAAAAAACAATCAGATGTCCTTATTGTGATACTCAAATAATTGCTATTTTAGATTCAAATTGGTATAGCAATAAAAAAGAATTATCTTTAAAATATAATTGCGACACTGGGCACAAAAATTGAACAAGAGAATTCTCTATTACTAATGAATTAATAGTATGTACCAATG
>JAIESH010000132.1 GCA_019746175.1 Candidatus Altimarinota bacterium | reverse complement strand
ACCCCTCGTGGGTATTTTTTTAAAAAAATTTGACTTCTGAAACTAATGTAATACTATAACGAGTATACTTTTTATTAAACAATATGGCTCATACAAAAAAAGAGAAGAATCCTGCAGAAGGAGTTCTTGAAGCTCGCGAAAAAGATGCGAAAAAACTCGCTAAAAAAGTAGCAAAAGAGCAAGCGAAAGAAGCTCGCAAACTCGAAAAAAAGCATGAACAAATCATGAAAAAAGCTGCTAAGGAAGCTAAAAAAGTAGCAAAAGAGCAAGAAAAAGAAGCTAAGAAGGCTGCTAAAAAGGTAGCCAAAGAAGCTAAGAAGGCTGCCAAACTTGCAAAAAAACAAGCTAAGCAAGCTGAGAAAAAAATCAAAAAAACTGCTAAAAAAGCAGCTACTACTGTAAAAGCTAAAAAAGTAGTTAAATCTACTCCAGCTGTAAAAAAAGTAGCAACTTTCCGTAAAACTCCAATCAAAAGAGTTACAAAAGCTGCTCCAGTAAAAACAGCTACTCCGGCTGCAGAATAATTAACTATAACTCCATTCGTGGAGTTTTTTTATGTGTTTAATTTTTGACAAAAAACAATTGTTTCTATATACTCGCTTTATGAATCAAATATTTCAAACAGCATCTTGGCAAATCTGCCTCACCTCACGGTGTGGTATTTTTGCTTAGATATTTTAGATAATATTTTCCAAAATCCTCCGTGAGTTTTATTAAGCTTTCGGGGGATTTTTTTGATTTTATTTTTTACTTTTACACTTATGTATTCTTATAATACCTTAATTTCAACTATTGATAATCATGTTCCATTAAATAATGAAAAACCTAAATCTATGCGTTTTTACAATACTTTACTTTCACATATTGATAATCATACTCAACCAAATAATCGGAATATTACTCTTATGCGATTTGCCAGAAAACAATTTCCAATCTTATTCCAACGTTATCCAGATCAATTATCTTCTTATATGGATGGATCTTTGGCATATTCACAGATTCTTCCATTGTTGGCACGAATCAAATCTGATCGTATTCTTCAGATGGACGAAGGCAGAGTAAGATCAAATAATTATATACTAGGACTTAGAGATCCTGTTCTTGCTGAGTTAACTAGATTTAAGGAAGCATTCTGACCTGGACAAAAACTCAGATGAGAACGTGTTCCTGGAACGGGAATTATACAGAATTCTACTCAACACCGAGTAAAAACTTTTTTATGCTAAGTTGTTTTTCTCTTATTTTCTCCTATACTATGCCTAACTTTTTCTCTTATGTCTAAAAAAATAATTACCGGCGTTAAGCCAACAGGATCATCGATGCATCTCGGAAATCTCATGGGTGCAGTTCTCCCATTTGCACGAGTAGCCAAGTGAAATGATGCAGCGATATTCATCGCGGATCTCCATGCGATCACGAGTGTGAAAAATGGTAAAACTCTCAGAGATCAGACTCTTGAACTCGCTATCGAATATCTCTCGATCTATGGAGTTGATACCCCTATCACTATATTTCGTCAATCCGATATTGCAGATATTACGAAACTCATGTGGATTCTTACTAATGTGACTCCATATTCGTTAATGCTCCGAGCGCATAGTTATAAGGATTTTCAACAGCAAAAGGAAATGATATTACATACAATTTGACACAATAAATGATTAGCACAAGCTTATGATAATGCTATTAAGCTCATTGGGTGAGACTTAGATGATATTATGAGTAATCCTATTTTAAAATTTTTTTTAGAACAATCATCAATTGTACAGCAGAAAGAAATTTGACTACAAAAACAGCTCCAAGAATTGACTTATAATTTTGAGAATAATCTCAATATGTGAGTATTTAATTACCCGATTCTCATGGCAGCGGATATCATCTGATATGATTGTGAAGCTGTTCCAGTAGGGAAGGATCAGATTCAACATCTTGAGATGACTCGTGATATTGCACGAGTATTCAACAAGACATATGGACAAGAGGTATTCGTAGAACCTGAGGCAATTATCGAAGAATCAGTAGCTACTCTTCCAGGAATCGACGGTCGCAAGATGTCGAAGAGTTATGATAATTTTATCGGAATATTCGATGATGAGAAAACCATGAAGAAGCGAGTGATGTCTATCTCAACAGGTTCTGAGGGAATCGATGAGAAGAAAAAGAATCCAGATGAGTGTAATGTGTTCAATCTCTACAAGGTATTTGCAACACCAGAGGAAATCACAGTTCTCAGAGCCAAGTATGAATCAGAAAATATCGGATTCGGATATGGTCACGCAAAAACAGAGCTTCTCATGGTACTCCAAAGATACCTCGAACCGTATCGAGCAACTCGAGAAAAGTTACTCAATGATATTCCATTTGTTGAAGCCAAGCTCGCAGAATGAGCAAAAATCATGAATGCGAGACTCGAAGCAAAGATGAAGATCGTGAGGGAAGTGGTGGGGGTGAACTAAGTGTTATTTTTTATGAAATTTTTCCTTCCATTTCTCATTCTCTTTTTTCCAATAACTACCTCTGCTTATTCTTTTATTAATAAGACAGTAGATGGTCATTCTGTGAAGATTTTTCATATCCCATATGGAGATAATTACCACGTGACAGCGGTTGCATCAAACAATGGAACAACTCTCAAATCTCTTATTACTCAGAGTAATTGAGTAGCAGGGATCAATGGAGCTTATTTTATCCCAAGAGATTATACGGGAGTTGCTGATACTACGAATACCGTTCGAATTATGAATTCGGATGGTTTTAGTTTTTCTCGATACTATCCTGATACAGGGATTAATGGGATTTTCTGATTTGATTCAGGGAATTCTCCAATCCTTATTCAAAATAATATTTATGGAGAAAAATTGTTGCGTGATAATTATAATTCTGGGATGTTGCTAGAGATCAAGAGTGGAATTGCCAATTTTCCAATACTTCTTGCGAATGGATCTAACTTGGTTCCAAGATATGATTTGCTTGGACTCATCACACCTAAGATGCAACTTATGACCACAAAATCATTCATCTGTAGAACTCGTGATAATGATATAAAAATGGGAACTGTTTCAAAAATATCAATGCTTCATTTTTCAGATTTTATCAGTCGATTCGGATGTATTGATGCTATCAATCTGGATAATGGAGGATCAATGGCAATGTATGATAAATCCAAGTATATTGTTGGTCCAGGTCGCAATATTATGGATGCTTTTATAATTGTGAAAAATTAATACAGTTGAGTTATGAAGCTACTCTATTCTCTCATCTCAACTCTTCGTCATATTCTCTACAAGAAACCTGATAGAGTTCTCAATTGGATTGAGGTTCCAAGTGCGAATATATTATCCAATTATCATCATATCCAGTCGCTTCAACCTGATATGAGTATATTTCCAGTAGTGAAATCCAATGCCTATGGACACGGACTCAAACAAATTGTAGAAATACTTAATCAGACGAATGCACAGATGATTGCTGTAGATTCATTTCTGGAATATCAGACAGTGAGAAGATATTCTTCCAAACATATTCTATTGCTTGGAGAGACGCTTCATGAGAATTATAATCTTTTTGATGCTCAGAAAACATCATTTTGCATATGGAATATATCCACTCTTGAACACCTCATTTCACTACATAAACCATTTCGAATTCATCTTTTTCTCAATACTGGTATGAATCGAGAGGGAATTCAGGAAAGGGAATTAGCTCAATTTCTTGATATATTACAAGGTACAAAAATCACTCTTGAATGAGTATGTAGTCACCTCGCAGACTGAGATAATCTCGATATGACTGATACTAATAGACAGATTGCAGTATTTAAGAAACTCTACGCAAAAATAGTATCAAAATGATTTCAGCCAGAATATCGTCATATCCAAGCAAGTACATGAATATTGAAAATTCAGGATTCATTTTTTAATGCAGTTCGTCCAGGAATTATTCTCTATGGATATAATCCACTAAGTGTAGAAGATGATTTTTATAAAAATGGCATGTTACTCAAGCCAGCCCTCGATCTCTATAGTACGATAACAGCAATTCAAGAGATACATTCGTGAGAATGAGTTGGTTATAATCTGACGAATCGAGTTGATACAAGTCGGAGGATTGCGAGTATTCCATGTGGATATACAGAATGACTCGATCGAAGACTATCGAATAACTTCACACTTACAGAGTGAGACAGTGAGATTGCTATAGCTGGAAAAGTCTGTATGAATATCTCTATGTATGATACTACTAACTTAGATATGAAAATCTGAGATCAACTACACTTGATATCTTCCGATGTAGCACATACACAGAGTATAAATAATATCGCAAAAAAAATACAAACGATCTCATACGAAGTTCTGGTAAAATTATCTCCAACTATTCGTAGAATTATCAAATAAATTATGATGAAATATTTTCTTTCTTTTCTTTTTATAATAGCTCTTGCGAGCTGCTCGTCACAAAATATATCAACAGGTGTGGTGGTGCCTGTGAAAAATGATTTCTTTGTATTTGATGCTTCAAATGGTTTTGAGGCCTTTTATGATAGTGGCGCCACAAAATCTATTTCTGAATATTATAAGAGTTGAAGCATAGTGTTTAATGGTTCATATTTCGGATGAACTCGACCATGAGAATACTATCCAGCAGGGTATTGGGAAATAGATAAACAGATGATTCGTCTTTCTTGAATCTTAAGACAATCACTTCCCGTGTATAATGATCCAAATATCACACATTTTGTCTGACTGTCTGGATCTGATATGAAGATATTTGCGAATGAAGAATATAAGCGAAATGCTGGTCCATATGATGTTGCTTTTCAGGCTTGACCACTCGTTTTATCTGAAAATCTGCTTCAGAATTTTGGAGATTCTTGGCATGCGAATGGTAAACACCAGAGAACACTTCTCGGAAAAACAAAAAGCGGAAAAGTATTTGTTTTTATATCTACTCTACCACTTTCCCTTTCTGAAGTCTGAGAAAAAATCCTCACGGATGAGAGATTCATAAAGGATCCAATTACTGTATTGAACTTAGATGGATGACCATCAACGGCATTTTTTGATGGCAAAAATGCATTTCGTCCAAATAAAAAGCTTCCAATAGTTTTTAGACTGAAATAAGAAAACTACCTTTTTTACATATGAGAATATGGAGAATTTGATTTTATTATGCATATCTATCTATTTTTTCCCTGAAAAATTTGGATCATAAACAGATGAATAATTGTGAGGATTTTGATATATTATGAGTATATCATTCTTTGGCCAGATGTATTCTCAATCGCCATTATTAGTATTAATATAAATATATTATGTAATATAAATATATTTATGCAATATAAATCTATATATGTATACTGATTTTCCTTGCCTTTATGCTGTTTTTTACTAAACTTAGCGAAGTAAATTACTTTCTCACACCTACAATATTATGTTAAGGTTATTCTTTGTCTTACTCCTTACTATCATTGCAACTGTACCTTTTGGTGAAGTTGCTGCTGAAACAGGTAGTGTGACCTCTGCTACTGGTGCTGATACCTCAGCAGCATTGCTCCTTGATGGAGTAATGACTCCAGATATTCAGTCTGTAGCACTTACATTTAATCAGTCTATTCGTATAGAATCTATACGCGTTAGAGTGATCGATCAAGCAACCAATGAGAGTGTTAAGATATCATCAATTACCGGAAGTAGTAATAAGTCGGTAGCTACAATTATTACTGCATCCCCGTTGACTCCAGGAGCGTCCTATGTACTTACGATTACCTCAGCCCTATCTGATACAAACCAAACTATCAAGGCTTGAGTGGATTCTATCCGTGAATTTACTGTACCTCTTAATATTCCTGGAATTGTTCTTAATGCCCCAGCTAATCCAAGTGCTGTAATCGCTGCAACCAATACTGCAACAGTTGCACCAAAACCTACTACTCCCACACCTACTACTCCAACACCAGTAGTTCCCGTTACTCCTCCTGTTGTAACAGAGACGCCAGTGGTTCCACAAGATGTACCAGCCTTGCCAGTTACTGGTGCCCCAACAGTAATTATGATACTCATGGCTGGACTCATAGCGTATTCATTACTCAGACTTCGTAAAAAAGCTTAATTACCTTCTTTAAACCGAGATCATTCTCGGTTTTTTTGACATTTTTCTTATGCAAAAAAAAAGCATTGATACAACCTTGGTATTTCTTATTCTTGGATTGGTTATATTCGGAATGATTATGATTAGTTCTGTGAGCGTGTATTCTTCATTTAAAGTAACTTCTCGGATGGTTGCTGCAGGTACACTTGGTGAAACACAGAATTATTTTTACCTATTACGCAATATCTTCAATGTACTTATGGGTGTGACGATTATGGTAATTTGTTCAAAGATACCATTTCAATTTTTTGAAAAATTTGCTCGTCATATTTTTGTGGTAAGTTGGATTTTTTTGGCGATGGTTTTTGTTATTGGTACAGAGTATAATGGTGCAAAATGATGGATAGATTTACCAGGCCTTCCATCGATTCAACCAGTGGAATTCATGAAGATTGCACTACTTATTATGCTTGCATACTTCCTGAAAAAACGACGAGCCGTTATTGCTGATACATATATGGGTTTTATTCCATATTTTTTCTATGTGGGAATTGTTTTTTTGCTACTTATATTTCAGCCAGATTTTGGTTCAATATTGATTCTTGCTCCAGTTACAATTGCCTTATATTTTGTTGGATGATGAAACCTTAAATATATCATTACAGCTATTGTTATTGCCTTAATTTGAGCTTCTGCAGTCTATGGTATTGGTAAAGTTGCACCAAGTACTTGAGTTGGATATATTAGTCAGCGTATCGATAATTTTTTCCGAGATAGTCATGATATTGTGGAAACTAATAATCGAGATGATAAGGATTATCAGATGAAACAATGATTGATTGCTATTGGCTCTGGTTGATTTTTTGGCCTTGGATTTGGTAAATCTATTCAGAAATTTGGATATTTACCAGAAGTGCAATGAGATTTTATATTTTCAGTGATTGTGGAAGAACTTTGATTTTTTGGTTGAATGGTACTCGTTTTTATGTATATGATGATTGCGTATCGTGGCTTTCTGATTGCCCGATCTGTTAAGGATCCTTTTGCTAAGTATCTTGCACTTGGAATTACTACATGGATTATGGTTCAGGCTTCGATAAATATTGGTGTAAACCTTAATATTGTGCCTCTCACGTGAGTGACCCTTCCATTTGTAAGCTATGGTGGATCATCACTCCTATCGCTTATGATTGGAGTAGGTATACTTCTCTCTATTTCTCGACATATGGAATATAAGCCCCAGAATCTCTCTGATATACTTCATGCAAAAAGAAAAGTTATTTACTAATAAGTTCTTGTTTAAAAAAATCCCCGAAAATTCGGGGATTTTTTTAAAATGATTTATACATCGACATGTTCAGTAATACCATGTAGATATTTTCCTGTTTCATCAGCTTCTTGCCAACTAATTGCATTGACTGGACAAGCTGCAATAGAATCATCAACATCACGATTTTCGTATGTACTCAGCGGCTTAACGCAAGAGAGTCCGTCATCATCAAATTCAAATACATCACCAGAGATAGCTGTACAAGCACTACATCCAATACAAGTTGAGTTTACGTGTGGTTTTCTAATCGATCATTTAAGGGAATTTAACTGACTATCTGAGAGCATAGATAAAGGGGTTATTGCTTGCATATTCTATAAAAATCCTTATTATTCGCAAGACTTTTTTCTATTTTCTATGACTCTTTCTTCATCAACAGATACTCACTTTGCTAAAAAAGCGAGTATTAATTTTTTTGATATTATTGTTCGAATTTTTCTTGTATTTATACCATTTTCATCATTTGTAACCGTATTCTTGGTTCATAAAATAGGAATTTCAGGAGCATCTTTTATAAAAGAAATACTACTTTTACTTGCATGAGTTGTTCTATTATATGCGTATTTACAGAGCTATTTGAGTGATAAAAAACTCAAACTAAAAATTACAAAAATTGATATACTCATACTTATATATATTTTTGTAATGATTTTAGTAAGTATTTTTACTACTGGAATACAAGGGATTATATATGGTGGAAGATATGATTTTGCCTTCCTAATAACGTATTTGGTGGCGTATCATGGATATGCATTGCTTGAGAAACCAATTTCGTATTATATATATTTATTTCTTATTTCTTCAGGAATAATGTTGTTTTTGAGTGGATTACTCAAGTGGCCTCTTACAGAGGATTTACTAATATATTTTGGATATTCATGAAATCCATCTAATTGGGATTTTGGTGGAGCACCTCCCATTTTTCATGGAATTGATGGGGCAAACGTAAGAAGATTCCAATGAATTTTGGACAATCCAAACACAATGTGAGCTTTTGTGATAATATTTAGTGGATTATTTGCTTATTTTACCAGATTTCGTAAAGAATGGTATTTTGTTATTTCAATAATATTGATCGGCCTTATTGGTATGGTATTTTATACATATTCGCGTAGTGCATTGATTGGAATTGTTTTTGCCTATGCAATTGTAGTAGTTATGAGTCTCCGTTCACTTTGGCATTTGTATAGAGCTCAACTTATATCAGTATTTTTGATACTCTGACTCCTAGTTGGATCAGTAGGTGTTCTTTATTATGATAAGGCAATTGCTATTGTATGAAGATCAGGTTCAACTAAGTGACATGCTGAACGTATGAAAATAGGATTTGAACGGACTATAACGCATCCACTTGGACAAGGACTTGGTAGCGCTTGACCAGCGTATAGATATGTTATGGATCTCAAACATAAACCAGTTACTGATGTTGTGGAACTCGATAGATTCTACATTCCAGAAAGTTGGTACATTCAACAATATATCGAATGAGGAATTATTGGGGGTACGATATTTCTTATTTTGATGCTTTCATTTTTCATATCTTTAATGTTAATTCATCCTATTCTAGGAGCCACAT
>JAIESH010000155.1 GCA_019746175.1 Candidatus Altimarinota bacterium | reverse complement strand
CTTTTTCAGTATAGTCTTTCGATGAAAAATGCTGAAAATATAGCATATAATCGTTTTACTAAGTACCTTCTTCGTGATATTTCTGCGAATTTACAGGTTTTTGATGCACAAACTGGCGATCCTGATGTTGCTGGACTGTATTGATCTCTTGGTATTTCTCAATGAAGTGATACACTTTCGGATGAGCAAATCAAAAAACTACCAGATATTCAATCACGCGATGTAATACTTGGATTTCTTAAGAATTTTAAACAAATTTTTAATGAAAAAAGTCTCTGAGATGAATTACTTGCAGTTCATAATGCTGGACGCTATACGAGTGGCGCAGTAGTTCGTGCTGACATAGCCCCTATTTCTATTAGTTTAATGGATGACATTGCTCGTGCTACTCTCAAGACAAGTAACAAAGCCTTAACTGATGCTATAGACACTTCTCTTAAGTCAGGAATAGCATCCAAGATTGTTCTATTTGATAAAAATACTCCTACTGTTCTTGCTGCCAATAATATCGAGACTCATAAAAAAGAATATAAGAATTATTATTTTGGTACTCCTTCCGAGACTATACAAGATCCATCGCAATGTACTATTGCAAGAGGATTTGCCTGAGATACCAGTCCACAATGACGATCTGTACTTGTTGAGGCCAATGCTGCGTTTGATATCAAATCAACGCAGTGACATATTGATATACTCAAAGTAGACACAGAACAACTCGTTGCGCTTCATAGAAGTGCTGCATTTAGTTGTTTTAATCCAACTAATAATTCAGCCAAGCTTCTCGCATACTGGTGAGATAATAGTATTTTGAAAATGATGAATACCACGAGCAGTGGGGATTCTGCTGATTCATTTCTTTTCGAAGCATCACCAGCAACTACATTTAATGGGTTTAGTCTTCCTATATTTTCACTTGGAGGAATGAAGGAAAGTTCTCGAATCTCCAATCCATCCATTGCTAATTGTATAGAACCAACGTACCAGTATTCATTACTACAACCATATTTACGAACCTATAGAGATGATGATTTTTTCAGATCACGAACCTATACAATAGCCTATCCTGACGAATGGAATCAATGAGGAAAATATAATGGATGAGCTACTCCTCGTTTTACTTGTAATACTGCTCATCAGGTAGCACCCTCAATATCACTTGCATCAAGCCTTCAGGAGTATTCTTCTCGAACCTGTTTTGCAGGTACACTTTTTCTGAACAATCAACCACTCAAGACTATTAATAATACATGTATTGATACCCTTGGATTTGGAGTTGATGCTTATCAAGTAGATAATACCTACTATGAAGATAGATACTATCATAGTATCCCTTCCGTATGGTCACATGTTTCTCCTACAGAAACAGAGATATCTGCTGCAAAAGCGAATGGAGTGACTCCATCACTTGCGATTGATCATATAAGATTTGTAGAATTTTTGACCCCAAAAGGGAATATAGCGCGTCTTAATTATCCCAATTTCTTTGCGGTTGAATGAAATGATGTTGCCTCTGTTCGTGCTTGGCTCAAAAAAATCTCAACAGAACAATGGAAAGCAGTCCTCGATAAAGAAAGCGCAACATCCCTTACTCCAGATCGTGCACTAATTAATCAACATGTAACACCTGGCGTATTACCAAGTAGTCCAGTAGACTGGAATTTATATGTCTCTGATGAGATGATCGAACAAATTATTCAGGCAAAAAATTGGATTCATCCTGATATTTCAAAAAAATATAAAAAAGCGATCGAGTCAATGCTTTCCTATTCTCATATAAATGAAGCAGTAACACCATTTACTGAGACAGCTCCAAAAATTCCATCAAGCTCTGATGAATATGAAATAGCTTATTTAGGTCTTCCGAGTTCTTTTTCTACTGATTTTTCAGTTGGATCATCGAGTATAGTTCAAGAATGATATGATACGAAAATTCGCGAAATCGAATGAGCAAATATTTCAGATGAATCCCAAGATGATTCAGCAAATGATAACAATAATCCCGCAACTCAATGTGGACCTCCAGATGGTGTTCCATTGGCACAGTGGCCAGCTGCAATAATGTGTTGGATCAAGGCCCAGTTTCCTCCTAGGATCATTGCCGGATCATGCGGACCATCTACGATCTGACTCGCAACACCACCATATAGTTATGTTGAGTCACCATCTGTACAGATTTCAGGAAATACAGTGGCCCTGAATGCATTTTATGCTGGAGCTCGAGTAATTCCTCATTTACCAAGATCAAGCCTACAACTTACTGATAGTACAACGATTGATCTTAGTTTACAAAAAAATGATAAATATCTGAGTGTATTACCAGATACAATGGCTTATATAGAAGTCAAAAAAATAACTTCTGATGGCAAAAATATTTCACTCGATAATTCTTCAGAATATATTAGTATTTCTCCAGATGGTGTTCCAGTATGAGAAAAATGAGCTCAATTTATTATTGAATCAAAAGGTATCGAAGCAGATATCACATTGACAGCTTACTATCTTGTAGCACTTCCAGATGGAACTGAGACACGAATTGATTCAAGTGATTTCCAGATGCGAATTACTCCAGAATACTATGATATATCACTGAGTGAATCAGGATCTCTTATTTCCAATATTGATGTAACATCTTCGAATTCCATTCAATTAAACGCAGATAAGATTCTAAAAAATGGAACTAGGGTACCACTTACTACTTCTGTAAAACTTGAAATTATTGATGATATAAGTGGGCAAGTGGTATATTCTGGATCTTCTTTTAATCCTGTGTCGAGCTCGCTTCCAACTGATATTACCAAGAAAATTGGTGTATATCGATTGCTCGTGACTGATAGTACTGGTGTAGTTGGCGAGATTACATTTGCGGTTCAATCCGGAGTATTTTCTCAAGTACGAATTGTTCCAATTTCTTCAGCACTTGTGCAAGGCAGTACAACTATTGCCATGATTCGACTTCTTGATAGACTCTGAAATCCTATCAGTCCTGATCTTCATAGTGTAAAAATCGATATATCTGGTTGATATATTGTTGATACAAATGGTGAGAAAAAAACAACTATTATTCAAGATTTGATGGAGTCACAAATTCCAGTTGTAATTGGATCCGCGTCAGCTTGAACACTATCAATTCAAGCAACGGTCGATGATACTGTAAAAACAACTAAAGATATTACTATCTATAGTTCAGCTCGTATTGCATTATTTCGTGATTCTGATCCAAAAGTTTGAGGAGCAAAAGTGCCAGTTCATGTTGAGATACAAGATGCGAGTGGTAAAAAAATTCCAGGATTTTCATCAGTTGCTTCGCTCAAATTACCAGATGGTGCTGGATCTTTCTCTGAAGAATCCATCACTATAACAGACTGAGTTTCAGAGATTTTTGATTATATTCCTGGTACAGTCTCTGGGAATCATAAATTGAGTATTGATGTTCCAGGAGTAGGTTCTCTCTCAAATATTGTTTTTTCTCTCTTGCCAGGAGATCCAATGTATATAGATCATATTAAGGATAACAATAGTATTGTATTTACCCTCCGTGATCGCTATGCGAATGTAGCATCACTCGGATCATTCGTAGGGACACTTACGTACAATACTGATTCTCCTGTTGCTATCAGTTTTTCTAATGGAACATATGGATTACCTCTCAAATGAGGGCAATATACTCTCAATGTTCCATGACTGAAAGATTCGGTTATATCCTATACTGACGATGTTTGAGTACATACCATCAATGGAACTGATGTGTATACTGTATTTATATCTGGTAAAATCGAAACAATCGATTTTGCTCCTGATTATAATGCTCGCTATACGGTACTTGCTGGAGGATCCTTTCTGAGAGAATGAGAAGATATACTCTATAATACTACTCCAGGACAATCTCAGAGTCTCGCTGTAACAACAATACTTGATTCTCAAGTTCGCGAAGATGTGTTGTTTTCTATTTTCCCAGGCGGTGCATATGAAATCAACGAAGGAATCTATGATAGCGCATTGGAATCCAGTGTCTCTCTTTCAGATAATTATCCACTACTCACCGTATCTGATCTAGTTACTCGTAAGCAGGTGGCTCGTGTAATATACTCGCTTGATAATGCTACATTCGAAGTGTGTCAGGATCTCTGAAATTCCAATTGTAATACACCAAAGAGTACTCCAACGATTCGAGTAACCTTGCCTCAAAATTCTGATATAACAGTAGAGAGAAACTCTGATTCCATAGATCTCAAATCTTCTATTGCAAATATTTTAAATATTAAAAAAGACGGTTCCATCAAAACAAATTCGAGTGTTAGTTTTGTTTCTAAGAACAATTCTTCACTTGGATTTGAAATGGGAATAATGCTTGATGGTTCAGAGATTGCAAAACTCACATATATCACGAGTAGTACATTGTCCGTTGAGAAAACTAGCGGTTCTCCTCTAAAAAATACTCCAACTATTTTGAGTTCTGGTTTTTCAATCGGTTCAATAGTGTATAATCCTAGTAATCCAAGTATTACGGGTTATAAGGTATATAAAACAACAGACAAAACAGAACTAGATGAGACAAAATCAGGTCCAAGTGGTATTGATGGAATAGGTTCTCTAGCGGAGATTCCATCGGTTGGATGGCAAGGAGATAATACTATGATGCTTGCATATGCTGCTTGAGATAGCGTAGGTGAGGCAACAAGATTTTTTCATACGTATACTCTGGTGAATCTAGGAGATCCTGTGACTCATGTTGATCATGGTCGCCCAGGAACTGAGATAGATGGTATAGATAGAACAGTAGGATCTATTGTTGCTCGATCAAACGGTGCTGGAATTGCCAATTTCTTTCATAGAGATATGAATGCTGATGCTATTGAGGATCTCATAGTGGCATATCAGGATGGATATTTGGAATTATTCTTGAATCATCGTGGTAAATTCAGATCTCGAGGAATTGTAGCTTATAACAAGGATATTGACGCTACTCGTATTACATTTGGTGATTTTTTGAATGATGGATTTGGTGATATTGTAGGACTTAATGCGGCAGGTGATTTTATATTGATTGATAATTCTACTCGTAAATTTGCTAGGGCGAATATTATTCTTGAAGATGGATCAGCAACGCCTCGTCATATCTCGCAATATAAAGTATATGATATGGATGCTGATAAGCGTGATGATATCGTTTATATAACAGCGAGTTGAGAATTATGAGTTCTTTACGGTACAAGTATTGCAGGTACTTTTAATCGTAAAATTCTTGATCCTACGCTTGGAATTACCTTGAGTCGTGATCCCATTACAACTGGATGAGCTATCAAAACAAATACTACACCACAGCTCGATTCAGTTGGTGTGAGCCCAACTGACAGTACTACTGTAGATGACAGTATGCTCAAGTGAGAAGTGTATTATCAGTACTCTCATCCTACTCCGATAGAATCTTCTCGAGTGAGTCCAGACAGTCTCTCATGAGTATTGACTGATATTTCAGGTGGAGCAACATGAAATCGGGTAGATACATTTGTTCGTAGTCAATATGCTCCAGCATACGGACTCGATATACAAAAAGTATATACCAATACAACACATCCAACGCTCTATCCTGATGATATTATTCAAGCAAAGATCACCATCAAAAATACGTCTAGTGCTACTATTCGCAATATAGAATATCTTGATAGTATTCCAAAGATTTTTTCACTTGAAAAAACAGATAAATACAGTGTTACAGTGGGTTGAACTACGGTCAATAGAACCTTTGAAGGATTATCTTCAGGGGACTATGATGTATATATGAATGGTCGTGATCTTGCTCCGGGTGAATCTATGGAAATGGTATATCAGCTTATTGCACTTCCAGCGAGTTATGGTGAGATGATAGTAGATGATCTTGAAAAAAATACTCCAGGTGCGGACATTTATGGAGATGTCGGATTCAAAACATCAACCACTTGTGGTGCGTCTATGCTTCTCTGGGTTTCATGACCAAATTCTCGAGATTACACAAGAACAACTCATGAATTCGGTTCAGTTGATCTCCCAGATGGACTCGCATCGCGCCTAGAAGATAAAGACAATAACAAAGTTCCAGACAGTGTTGAAAATATGAGTGCAGCTGATCGAGAGAAGGCCTATAATGATATGAGTACTTCTCAGATAACTGAGCGTCCACTCATGAAAGTGAATCAAAATGGATGACAGATGACACTTGGATTTGATGATTCTTCCGCGGATTCTATTATTGATGCAACACAAAATTTGCTTGATGGATTGTCATGTGGATTTGGATGAGGATCTTGTCTTAATTTTCCACTTAACTGGGCACCACTAGCACCAGGAAGTTCTCCAAGTTTATTTGGTATTCCACTCAATATTCAAGGGATGACACCAACTTCCGGGTTGCCAATATTTTCATGACTCACAGGTCTACAGATGATGTGTGGTCCAGTTCCTTGTTGTATTCCAACGGTTTATCCTGTTTCTCCACTTGGATATGTACCTGGACCTGCTTGTGGACTTCCTTCTGCCTGATGAATGCTTGGAACTTGGGCTCCTACCAACTTTATGCGAGTATATGTTACTCCAACGCTCACTCTTGGCATGGGTACAGCTATCTGTCTTGGTTGACCCGCTTCTGCGATGTGACAAATTCCTCCTCCAGGACTCTCACCACTCATTCAATGAGGAAATTGTATTGTAGCTGCCAAGGCTATGCCATTTTGTAAATGAGATGGTTCCGCTTCTGATGGTGATGTGGCACCTATATCAGGACTTGGAACTGTTGCTGATACTTGGAATGCAACCAGCTGTCATCCAGAGGCCAATACTATCACTGAATCTGAAGATAAAGAGCTCACTACTGGTATTATCGGATATCTCAAGAATCCTGACACATCTCGGCTTACGAGTATGTATACACTACTCGCAAAAAGATGAAATCAAGGCTTTCCAAGTAATCCACTTCTCCGTATAGGATGAGGGGCTTCAAGTGGCGGAAGTGAGATTGGTATAGAGATTGATTCAAATACTAAATTATCTGATATTGGATCAGTTATAAAACTTAAGAATAAAAGAGTAGCTTCATTTCCTGATTTTATGATGGATTGGCTCACTCGTCAGACAGAAGAAATTACTACTTCACTCTTTACTCCTCCAAGTTTAACAGTTATTCCGCCAACAAGTTTTGGACAAAATGCCCAAGTAGATGGAAGTTATAAGGATTTTTCAGATAAACTTAATAAACAATTTTCTCAATCTACTCTTGATAATATCAAACAGGGAATAGCCAATCCGAAACCTGCCAATACCGCATGAGTTCCAGATTCTCTAAAATGAACTCTTTGAAGCGCTAAGTGAACCCTTAATTCGATTAAGTCAGCCTATAATACAATTGGTAAATTACCATTTATATCTATCAAACAGAGTACTATTCCACTCAATATTCCTTGGATTGATAAGAGAGAACTCGATAAATATGCTCGTACTCTTGAATCATATAAGAGTGAGATTGATGAATTCCAGAGAAAAATGTGTGTTAATGATCCATCTCCAGCTTGTCTTGAGAAGAAGGCAAAACTTCAATCCGGTCCATTTATGAGTAGCGTACTTGCAAATCTCAAACGAATCGAAGAATACAGGCGCTTCCCAACAACACTTCTCAAGTACATGACATGGAAAGAGCGTTATATTGCTCAAATTCTCTGTAATATTAATATTGTTCAGCAGATTACTGGTGGATGGCTTCGTGACAATGGAATTAGATTTAGAAAATGGGCTGAACTCTATGTTTTGATTCGTGCTATTGCAGATGGATGGCAACCAATTTTAGATATTTTTGCTGATACCAGTGCAAACTGTGGAGTTTGTCGTAATGAACGAAATAATCTTCAATATTGGAAATTCAAGCTTCTCTCTATGTTGATACCGTCAATACCAGTTATCAAATTTCCAAAATGGCCGGATATTATATTGGATCTTTCTGATGTGCGTCTCGGTATGTCTATTTCGTTGCCCAACTTTGATCCTCGTATTTCACCAATTAGACTTCCGAGTCTTCCGAATCTTTCTCTTGGAGATCTTTCAGCTTGAGTTTCACTACCTGGATTTTTTGTGATCCCAGGTATCCCATCTCTTCCAAATCTTCCAGACCTTCCATCTTTACCAAAAGTAAAACTTCCAGACCTTCCACCACCACCAAAACTTCCAAAAATTGCATGATCTATTACGGCGTTTTTGAAAATTATGAAATTAATTTCGACAATGTATTGTTTTTATCAAAAAACATTCCTTGTTCCAGAATGGCAAGCCGGAGATATTATCGCACAAAGAACAGAAAGACAGGGTACACTTCCATTTGATTTCTTGAATTTGAGTCTACCTCAATTCTCCCTTCCAGCACTCAAAAATATCAATGTTGGAAGTCATGTGAATTACAGCCTAAGGTCCGAATTTATCACAGAATTTGCTCGTACTGCTGTGAAGCCAGTGAATCAGTTCCAAACTGACCTCAATCTTGCTATGCCTAGTAAGATTGGTAATGATGTTGGTGTCCAGGGGGTTGATATTACCGTAAAACCAAAACTTCCATATAATATCGAAGAAGCTAGGGGTGCAGATAAAAAAACATTAACAGCTATTATTGATCAATTTGAAAGTGATAAAGATATCTTTATGGATATCGATCACTTCACTTCATATATTCTTGCACAACTTGATACGAAAGAATTACGTAGTAATCATACAGCTCTTGAAAAAGAACTTGTTCGTGTAGGTCATGAAACGCAAAAAATAGAAAATGAACTCCTTGCATACAATGATAAAAGATTTAATCTTCTCAAGGATTATGTATCTTCAGAAGATAGTGATATTGCATATTTGCAATCAATTGTAAATGCAATGAATTCATGAATATCTGGTGACCTTCGTCC
>JAIESH010000121.1 GCA_019746175.1 Candidatus Altimarinota bacterium | reverse complement strand
GATGGCGCCATGGCAGATCGGTTATGCAGAAGCCTGCAAAGCTTTGTAGTCCGGTTCGACTCCGGATGGTGCCTCCAGTATATCACTTTTATCAAAAGTGAATGTAACAAATATATCAAAGAGCTTTATTTTAAGCTCTTTTTTTTCGTTCACAGTGAGTTCGAAAGTAGTTAAATCAATAAGTTTTAATAGATCATCCTCAATGCCTATTAAATCCTCTTTAAATAAGGCCTGCTCCATGAGTTCGAAAATTTTTCACAATACTTCAGGTAAACGTTTAAGATATTTCTCCGTATCTGAATTTTCTGAATAGATTTGAATGTCATTTTCAATTCTTTTAATATCATTTTGCATTGTTATAATGGCCTTTTCAGTCAAATCCTTGCTATAACCCATTTTTATGGCACTTCTAGAAAAAGATATAATCTCATTTTCTATATCTTCTTTTTTTGTGATAAGATTTGCTATCTTATTGGCATTAAATTTAATTTCATTAAGATTTTGATCTTTATATTTTTGTAACAAGCCTAATTTAATGTATGCAAAGGTCATTTTTTGATGAAAATTAATGAACTCTCCTTCACATTCTTGAATTAATCATGATTCTTTTAAGACCATCTTATATCTTGAACAAATGGCATATCTATTTTCTTTAGTATCTGGTTTCACTTTCCAAATACTCATATATTCCTCTTCACTGATTTTACCAGTATTATACAATAAGGCTTTTTGTTCTTTTTCCTCTACTGTGACTCATTTTATGAGAAAAAGGTCTTCAAAAATAGCATTTGCCTTTTTGTTATCAGTTACAATATAAGCATTCGATTCATGTTCTGTAATTGCATTTCTTAATCAGATAGTTATATGTTCTACAAAAGATCTTAATATTACCTTTTCTGAAATATGTATCTTTTCGATCGTATTTTTATAATTTGGATATTTTCCTTTTGCAAGGTATTTACTCATTCTTTTTCCATTTTCTGTTCTCAACTTTCCTGCAAGAATATCTCAATATTGTCATTCTCAATATTGCGAAATTTTGCGTCATAAAGATTTCTGCACTTTTTCCCACAATACTAAATTTATCGGTGCTTTTCATTCAAAAAAACAAATGGAATTAAAGTACAATCCAGTATTTTTCTCTGTATACTCTCCTATATAAACCGTATTTTTAAACAAACGATCAGATAATTCACGATCAGATAATTTAATGTCACCATACTTAAGAAGGTATTTTGATATTTCTTTATGATTTTTTCATTCCGCCTTCATCTCAAAGGCTCTAACCACAAATGGCATTTTATCATTCTGCTTCAAAATTCGCTTTCAGGTTACTACATAATTATCAAGACCTTTAGGTGCTCTATATGGAAATTCCCCTTTTTCAAGCTTTAGGATAATTCATCAGATTGATTTTCTTCGAGTATCAAGACTATCATAGTATCATGCCGATAGCTTCTTATGTAATTCTTCTTTATCAAATTCTTTAGTGATCTCTTTTGTCATTTCATAATCAAGATAGATAATCTTATCTATCTTTCTTTTATTTTTATTATCTCCATAAAGTCTATTCATTATTTCCAATGAATCTGTTGGATTACGAGACAGTCTCGATAAATCTCGGGTAATAAGAATACATGGTTCTTTTGCTCTATCAATTTCCTTTATCATTTCTCACCATTTTTTTCTTTTTTTATTTTCAAAACCACTATAGGTTTCAGCAAAGTACATTATGTTCTCTTTTTCAAATCATAATTTTTTAACAATACTATCAATACCATCTTCTTGTTGTATTAAAGATTCTGATTGCTCAGTTTTACTAGTACTACGCCTTAAATATGCAAAAATTGGGCATCTATTAGTTTTTTCTTTATCCTTTATTAATACCATAGCTTATATTTATTATAACACGATAGAAGACAATTTTTTACGTTTCTTAGAGAAGATTATAGTCATGCTAATATAAAATACAAGAATCTTGCATATGAGAGCTTTTTCAATAGTATAAATAAGCTAAAATGTATCTGTAAATTTCTATACTTTCAAAAAAGAAAAGGGCAACTTATTGTTGTCCCCCTTTTCATTCCCTTTTGAAGGTTAGAAAAGATACGTTTTAGCGAACATTGGACACATAGGTTGCCCTTTTGTTTGCTAAAACGACATTACAAATTCAAATACTTTTAGCGTTATTAGTTTCTATAAGGCTTTTTTATATGAAAAAATTTATAATCTTTATTACTGGACTGTTGATATTTTTAATATTGGGGAGTAATACTGTATCTGCTAAAAACTGAGAGTGAGTTTTTGATCAAACAAAAGCATACCCTGAATGTTTAAGAATTCAGAAGCTTATACAAGCAGAATTCTGAAAAAGACAATGAATAAAAGGCATGGCAGATGATTATGGATGTCAGTTCCATATGATGTGATATAATTTTGAGAATTGAGAATACGTTGCTGTGGCTTATTCAACATATGCCAAAGTTATATCTTCAAAGAAAGGGGTACTAAGAATTCAATATAAAGATCGTTATTCATTAACAACTACGGCAGATATTGTAGTAAAAAACTACATAATAAGTAAGAATCTAATCTGAAAAACATTCGTTTTAAATCTAATGTACAATAACGAAATTGATATATGAGATTATTTTATAGATAATGACTCTGTCTATAATATATGATATTCAAAGTTCCATACAATTGATCTTACATATCCTAATGCTTACTGTATTAAAACATACTGAAAATGATATAAGTATCATCTTTTAACACATTCATGTAAAAAGTAGAATCTTAGGAAAACTTAGGATTAATAAACCTTGTCATACTTAAGCTAAAAAGGATGGTATAGTATCTCCATGGGAATATCTATTTTAAAGCATTTTTGCATGAATAATTTTAATATAAAAAACCTTAGGAAAACTTAGGATTAATAAACCTAGATAAAGCTCAACATTTGATATATAAAAAATCTTTGCAATAAATCCCATAAAGGAGCTTATTTTAAAAGATCTCTACATGAAAGAATTTCTTATAAAACCTTAGCAAACCTTAGCATTTAAAATGCTAACTAATGTTAACCTTTTTTATAAGTTAATGGTGGAAGTTTTTTTACAGCAGAAATACCTTATTTGAAGTACGTCTATATGAATCATTTCATAGTATATCCTTAACAAAACCTAACATTTAAGGTTAGCAATATAACCTTAATAAAATTTAATTTTTTAAATAATTAGAACGTTACATTTTGTATATATAAATATCTTACCTATGTTCCATGATATGAGTAAGATATTTATTCATTTGAATTATTCATAATTTATAAATGATGGCTTAAAGAAGGCATCATTTATAATTTAAATTGACAGATTTATATATCTGTGCTATTATGCTCATGAAGTATTTTATTATACTTCAGAAATCAAACCTGAAAAGGTTCACATTCCGTTAACCATTACGGTCGCCCCCCTTATAGCAATATAAGGGGGGCATAATTTTTATGATTTAATCATTCTACAAAGTTCACTTCTAATATAGAGAAATTCTGGTATATCCATCATGACATCTGCTCCAATATTATCTTTCACTTTTGATATAATTCTTTTTCAATCAATTGTTCTTATTTGATTCATAATCAAAAAACTATTTTTAGGCATATTGGCACTAGTAATTTTCTTGTGATTTCGTTTAACTACCCATACTCAATTTTCAAGAGTCAATCATTTGGAAGTGGTGGGAATAACTAAATATAAAGGACCATATCTTTTAAGTATAAGTACTGGCCTTTTCCATCCATTACCATGTCCACACTCTTCATGTCATATATTAGTTCCAATATATACCCAAACAATATCACGAGGAGAACAAACAAGATTTCAGTGAAATTTTTCAATTATAGATTTCATTTTTGCCCATCTTTTATATTTTTTTGGCATTACAACTCTTGGTGAAACAGTCTTTGGCATCGGAATTTTATAAGAAAATATATATTTCTATAGTAAGTGTGATTGAATCAAAATCAACAGCTAACTTAAATTTAGATATTTTATAAAATTTTAAATAAGTCCTATATTGGCTTAGTTGGCATATAAAAATAAAAATAAAAAAATGCACTTTAGTACAATTTTAACTAAAAAGTTATCATAAAATGATTGATATAAAAAACATAATTATGAGCGATAAGTCATATTTTTTATCAAAAAAATATCTTTCTAACACTATATATTGTGTTTTTATTTAGTTTACCATGAATAACTCTCTACTAATTTTTATATATTCTTTTACACAAAGGTTTACTGCTTTTTTCAATGCATCACATAACAATTCTTATGTGAAGTATTAAAAAATAATATCCATGATTTAGAGGTAAGCTTCTAGGAATTCAATATAATTCTTAAAGCTCTTGCTCCTTCTTCTTGCGCTTTCAATATCCAAGATACGTCACATAAGATTAGCTGTTATTTTTTTTCCGAGGTATGCGCTAGAAATATTATCGTCTATAAGAACTTTAGCTCAAGCATACTTTTCAGCATTAATTTTCTCTAACAAAGTATTTTTCATGCTATGCTTCATATATTTACTATCATTGAAATGCTCTGGAAGAAGCCCCGAAATATACCAGTTCTCGATCATTTGGTGAACATAATGTATATGAAGGCCTCATTCGCATCTTGCTTTATTAAAGGCCGTAGTAATTTCTGTATTAATAGGAGATTGTTCTTCGGGAGTAATTGCTCAGTCAGTATCTCTGAGTACTACATATAAATATTCATCAATATTCTCTGATATAGCTTTGCAAATAGTACTACGATTACGGGCAATTTGAAAAGTAGTATGCTTTTTAAGTTCTGTTTTTGATCCATTAGTCGCTGGATTAGATGGATGAGCAAATAAAAGAATAGCATTATTAGAAGTAATCATTTCTGAGCTTCTATTCGCTTCTATTACACTTGGATGTCTTTGTAAGAGTGAAAATAGGAATTCTCCATCATATCACTCAAATAATAAAATTATGCATTTTTTCATATGATCTATTTATTAATCGCAAGGATAAAGGCTATCTATCAATCAATTAATAAAAAGTTCAGAATTTCTTGTATCAAAAAACTCTTGCTTATCTTCAATATTAATTTTCGAGATTATATCGGAATAAGAAAATATATCAGATCTATTTTGCATAATTTTCTCTATTTTTTCCTTAGGTTTTATGTAATAAATCTCTGTTTTTTCGAATAAATCTATAAAAGTAGGAGAATGGGTTGTAAATATAAGTTGGGTATTACGAGATATTGCTCTTAGTACTTCTACAAATCAACCAAGTAGCGTTGGATGTATACAGCTATCTATTTCATCAAAAAGGAGAACACTAGGTATCCTATAACTCCTATGTTTATCGGAAAGACTTAGCCAGTTTTTTAGTGTTATAAAAAATATCAAAATTGCTGATCCTGAAGAAATTGAACTAAGGTTTTTAGGTGCATTTGGGGTTCTTACATAAATTACACCATCTGTTCATACTTTTACCTCATTGTCCCCACCATTTTTAACATAAACTTCCTCTATCAATCAATTAGTATAAAGACTCAGGTCATTTTTAAAACTTTCAAATTGATCTTTATTGATTTGTATATCTGCAATTAGAAAAGGAAATACTGAATCCTTGAAATCACCACGAGACACATAAGTATCTTTATTCTTTTTATCCATTCTTTTAATGATTTCATCATAAATCTGATTTGGTGGTGCTTTTGTAACATATTCAACAATAGCTCTTGAAGAAACATCATTAACCCAAGTATCATCAGATCTTTTTTTGAAAAAGCTATAAACTATACTCTCTCAAAATCTACTGAGCAGAAATGAAGCAAATTCATCAGATTTAATTTTTTCTTCTTGTTTCTCAATAGTCTCAGTTTTTTGAATCGATAAAGTTATATCTCCTTTTGAGGAAACTTTAAAATCTCTACTATAATTGATTTTATCAACTATAGTAGGAAATCTTATTGGTTTTTTATTGCGAATTGCTGATAGAATATCTCAATCAATATCGGTATCTTCAATCTCTTCTTTCCAGCCAATAAAAGTATAACTTTGTTCTTCTGAGAGATAATTTGATCATCGTATTTTATTTGAAAAGATTACTTGATTAGGTAAATAAAGAGATGATCACTTATTTTTATTAGATCAATACGTAGTTGAAACTAATCAAGTTACATTATTAAGGGTGGCTTCAAAATGAGTGATACTTTTTCATTTTCAAATTGTTGTTATATTACTATCAAAAAATGGCGAAAACTGCTTACCTATTTTTCAAGTCATTTCTAGAAAATGTGCAATCGAATTTAGAAAATTAGTCTTTCAACTACCATTTTTACCTGTAAGTACATTAATGTTTCAAAGTTCTAGATCTACATTTTGTAGATTACGAAAGTTCTTGATTTTAATATGTTGAAATTTCATAATATTTTATAGTAAAATAATATATACAGTATATAGGATATATGTAATATTTGCAAATAAATACGTGGATATACTTATTTAAAATAAGTATTTAATTGATTAAATCTATTGTTTAATTGCATTTAATGAATATTAAATGCATATTTTTAGGTATTTAATTAATAAATACTAGCAAATATATATTTTATATTTCCTTAATCCTAGATCTGAATAAGTATCTGGAAAATTGAGTTGAATCAATCTATAATATAACTCTCAATTTATATAATTAAGTTGTATGTTTTCTATAATTAAGTATTTATTTCGATACCCGGTTAGGAGATTACAAATTTTTAAGAAATACTAATTTTTCTTATTCCTAAAGACTTAAATAGATATTACAATATATTTGTATAGTTTATCGTAAATTCTTCATAAAAAATTTTTCCTTTACTCGATCATAGTTCACTATAAAAGTTCGAATATCGGTAGGAGTACAGACCTCCAAGAAATAATTTAAGAAACTCTCTTTTCAGAGAGTTTTTTATTGCTTATAAGCTACTTATTTGGATTTAATAACTGAAGACCAATGATCACGAAGCGTATCAATCGTTTTTTTGAGTTCATCTTTATCAATATCCTTGATGCGTTCATATTTTTCCTTCACTTCATCTATGATCTTTTCAAGAACAGGTTCTGTCATATCTTTGACTTTATCAATTTTCTCCACAATTTCCTGTTCCATATTCATGGCCCACTCTTTTACTTTGGGGGCATTTTCTTTTCCAAATAATGCATAAAGAGCAACTCAAGCAGCGATTACCTGTGCTCATAGTACAATACTATCTACTATCGGGGTCTTAGTTGAATCTGTTGTCATAGCTATGAATAGTTAATGATAAATACTCTGGAAAATATGATATAAAGACATATTTAACCAGATAGAAAGGATAATCGAAATCTGCTCAATATCAAAGATAAAACCAAGACAAAAGAATAAATACCTCCACTATTCATAATAGTTTTCTATAAAAGTTCGAATATCAGTATTTATATAGACATACAATTGACATTTATAATAAAAATGTTAAAATTATATTGTTTTTAATATACTAATATTTCTACTATGGATCAAGAATATTGAAATAAAGATATTTATTTTAAAGCAAAAGATGGATCTGAACATCCCAATATGGAGGCAGTAAAACAAGCGAATCAAGATTGGTTTAGACAAATGTATCCACAAAAAATTGAAACTATAATTAATAAAAAATAAGGCTACTTCTGTAAAAAAATAACTAAGAATATATATGAATAAATCAATTTGAAATTGAGAAAACTCTTTTGCCTCTCAACTCATGAAAGCTGGTAGTGATAGTAGACTTTTGAAATGAATGATACAACAAGCGTGACTCACAGCTAAATGAATGATCAAAGCACCTGAAGATAGTTTTGATTTTTGAAATAATTCCTCAACGATTGTATTAGTACATGGATTTGCTTGTACTAGCAATGTCATGAGTATCATATGAAACATACTCAAAGAAAAATATAATGTTGCTTATGTGAAAGGTATTCCACAATTGAATACGGGAGATATATGAACTTCAGCAAAAGTTTTGTGACAACATGTGAATGAGGTTTTACAAAAAACAGAAAAAAATCATGATATACACTTACTATGACATAGCTTATGATGACTTATAGCCATAGAATCCATACAACATATAGTCTGAGCCCATATCAATAGTATTGTAACTTGCGCAGCTCCATTTTATGGAACACCTCTAGCAAAGGCTATGCCTTTTCTAAAATCACTTTCACAGATAAATACAAAATGATGATACTTTGGAAATGGAACTAATATCGATTCTTGAATTCAAAAAATGGTAGCACATGTATCTTTATCTGATTCTTTTATTCCGCCATCTAGTCAGATGCCTCAAGAAACTATTTCAACAAAAACATCTATTATCAGCCATGAAGAATATACTCATACAGATTTTGTGGTATGAAAAAAGGCAGAACAGTTTGCCAGATCATTACAATTTTAGAGA